>DNLN01000119.1 GCA_003488465.1 Sutterella sp.
AAGCGCGTGAGCGTGCGGCGCACGAGATCGCGGCAGGCCTCGGGCGAGCTCACGGCCTCGTTCATGTATAGGTGCAGCACGGTGCCGCCCGTGTACTTCCTCTGCAGATCCTCCTGGCGCTCGAGCGCCTCGAACGGATCGTCGGTGAAGCCGACGGGAAGCTGCGAGGAGTTCGTGTAGTACGGATTGCTCTCGGTGCCGGCCTGGATGATGTCCGGGAAGCGCTTCTTGTCCTCCTTGGCAAAGCGGTACGTCGTGCCTTCGGCGGGCGTTGCCTCGAGGTTGTACATATGATCGGTCTCGGCCTGGAACTTCACGAGCTTCTCGCGCACGTGATCGAGCACCTCGAGGGCGAACTTGTGCCCCCACTCGCTCGTGATGTCGTGCTGATCGTTCGTGAAGTTGCGGATCATCTCGTTCATGCCGTTCACGCCGATCGTCGAGAAGTGGTTGCGCAGCGTCCCCAGGTACCTGCGGGTATAGGGGAAGAGCCCCTCGTCGATATGGCGCTGGATCACCTTTCGCTTCGTTTCGAGCGAGTCGCGGGCAAGATTGAGGAGCTTGTCAAGCTGCGCGTAGAGCGCTTCCTTGTCGCCCTTGTAGAGGTACCCGAGGCGCGCGCAGTTGATCGTCACGACGCCGAGCGAGCCCGTCTGCTCCGCGGAGCCAAAGAGGCCGTTGCCGCGCTTGAGAAGCTCGCGCAGGTCAAGCTGCAGGCGGCAGCACATCGAGCGGATCATGTTGGGCTTGAGCTCGGAATTGATGAAGTTCTGGAAGTACGGCAGACCGTACTTGGCAGTCATCTCAAAGAGCAGGCGCACGTTCGGGCCGTCCCAGTCAAAGTCCGGCGTGATGTTGTAGGTCGGAATCGGGAACGTGAAGACGCGGCCCTTGGCGTCGCCCTGCATCATCACCGTGATGTAGGCGCGGTTGATCATGTCCATCTCGGCCTGCAGCTCGCCGTACGTAAAGGGCATCTCCTCGCCGCCGATGATCGGATGCTGGGGCTTGAGATCCTCCGGACACGTCCAGTCGAACGTGAGGTTCGTAAAGGGCGTCTGGGTGCCCCAGCGGCTCGGCACGTTGAGGTTGTAGATCAGCTCCTGCATGCACTGCAGCACCTCTTCATAGGGCACGTTGTCCTTGCGGATGAAGGCCGCCATGTAGGTGTCGAACGAGCTGAACGCCTGGGCGCCCGCCCACTCGTTCTGCATCGTGCCGAGGAAGTTGACGATCTGGCCGCAGGCCGAGGAGAAGTGCTTCGGGGGCGCGGACTCGACCTTTCCCGGAACGCCGTTGAAGCCCTCGGTGATCAGGGTGCGCAGACTCCAGCCGGCGCAGTACCCGCTCAGCATGTCGAGGTCATGGATGTGGAAGTCGGCATTGCGGTGCGCACGGCCGATCGCAGGCGTGTAGATGTAGTTGAGCCAGTAGTTGGCAACCACCTTGCCGGAAACGTTCAGAATGAGGCCGCCGAGGCTATAGCCCTGGTTCGCGTTGGCATTCACGCGCCAGTCGCTCTGCTCGAGGTACTCGTTCATCGAGCTCTCGACGTCAACCCAGGTCTTCTTGACGTCGCGGACCTTGGCGTGCTGTTCACGGTAGACGATGTAGGCGCGCAGCGTCGTGAAGTAGCCGCGGTCATAGAGCGCACGCTCGACCGCGTCCTGAATGCGTTCGATGTGGGGGGCCGGGACATCGAGGTCGCAGATGAAGGGCATCACGCTGTTTTCGGTGATTTCCTTGGCGCGGGCGGGGCCGAATTCGCCCGTTGCTCTGCCGGCCTTTTCGATCGCCTTCTGGATCTTGGACTGATCAAAAGGCTTGGCGCTTCCGTCGCGCTTGATGATGTTTAATGGCAGTTGGGACATTTCTCTCACAAAATCCGAAGCTTGCTGTCAGAGGGGGATTCTTTCCCCGGGGAAACCCTGAGATCAACTCAGTTCCGGGGCAGGGAAATCTAACACAATCCGGCATCTCCGGGGTCTGCCCAATCCGCCCTATTCATACTATAGATTGTATTGATAAATTAGATATTGCCTATATCTTGTAACGTTATCCACAAGATATAGGTTTCCAGACACCCGGTTTTCAGCATCTTGACCCCGCAGGCGCAGGACAATTGACAGCACTTCGGAATTAAGGGTTTTCCCTAGCCTTCAGAAATTCGAGAGAGCGTGCCGGCACCGGATGCGCGGCGGGGGGCTCGCCTGAGGAAAATACCGCATACAGATTCAGACAAGCCCCTCTAGAATCAGCGTCCTCGAATTAGGCGGCGCTAGAATTTCGCCTCCATTCCTTCATCTTTTTTCAAGCCCGGATTTTCGACATGCTCACTCAGATAGTCAGTCTTTTTGCCGTCGGCATCGGCGTCGGCGTTTTCGGCGCGCTGGTCGGCATCGGCGGCGGCCTCATCATGGTGCCGCTCTTCATGCTCACGATGCTTGCGCCGAACGGCTCCACGTTCCAGAACGTGCAGCAGGTGATCGGAACGAGCCTTTTTGGCGTGCTGCTCAATGCCATGTCCGGCACCTGGGCCTACATCCGGCAAAAGCGCATAATGTTCCGCGCGGCCGTGCCCTTTGCGCTCGCCACGATCCCGGGCGCCTGGATGGGCAGCTACATCACCGACTACTTCACCGGCTCGTCCTTCTCGATCACCTTCGGCGTCACGCTCGTGGTGCTCGGAGTCTTCATGTACGTGAAGTCCCGCGGCAAGAAGGCAACAGCGAGCGCCGAGAACTTTGACGTTGCAACGGCCCAGTTCAACATGACGCTCGGCATCATCCTTTCGTTCGGCGTCGGGTTCCTCTCCTCGATCCTCGGCATCGGGGGCGGCGTCATTCACGTGCCGATGATGGTCTTCATCCTCGGGTTCCCGGCCCACATCGCCGTTGCCACCAGCACCTGCGTGCTGATGGTGAGCTCGGCGATCGGCGTCGTGAGCCACGCCTGGCTCGACCACATCGTCTGGGTTCCCGCGATCGCGGTGGGCTTTGGCGCCATCGTGGGCGCGCAGATCGGCGCCAAGATCGCCAAGAAGAGCAAGCCGCGCATCATCGTGGTGCTGCTCTCCTGCGTGATGGTTCTGCTCGGCCTGCAGTTCATCTACAAGGGCTTTTTCTAGCACGCCCCAAAACTAAAACTTCGTTGCCAATCGGCCGCGCCTTGTTCCGCAGGGCGCGGCCGAATTCTTTGTGACGTCGGGCAGCCGGCAGCATCTCCCTCACTATCAAGGTTCTACCCGCGGACCGACAGGAGAAAACTCAGCCCAATCGGTTCGAGAGATTTTCAGACAGTGCTGTTTAGCCTAGCTGTATGCCTTATTTCCTTTCACATCGTGAATGTATCATTTTTGTCTCAGGGTTTACCCCCCCACCACGCTATTGACTTTCACGAAAAAATTGATAAGCAAAATCCGCACCGCGACAATGGGAGTGCTTCCAGAAATGTGAGAGAGAAGCTCCGCCGCGGCGAGCCCTAGTCCGGCTCGGTACTACCGCGGCGGGTTACCCCTGCACATGAGGATAGCGATTTTTAATCTTTGGAGATAAATATCATGAGAAAGTCTCTTCTCGCGGTTGCCGTTCTCGGCGCTTTTGCCGGCACGGCCATGGCTGCTGACGTTCAGCTCTACGGCGTCGTTGATACGGGCCTGACCTACACGCACCTTGACCCCGACACTAGTGCCAAGAAGACCAACAAATTTGAGATGACCTCTGGCAACGAAGCCGGCTCTCGTTGGGGCCTGAAGGGAACTGAAGATCTGGGCAACGGCTACAAGGTTGGCTTCGTGCTCGAGAGCGGCTTCAGCAGCGATACCGGCAAGAGCGAAACCCGTCTGTTCCATCGTGAGTCTTCACTCTCTGTCTCCGGTGACTTCGGTGCTGTTTATGCTGGTCGCCTGACCTCGCTCATCAGCGATCTCGGTTCCGTCGGCTGGTACGGCTCGATGGCTTCTCCCTTTGGCTCGGGCTGGGGTGAGATCGCCGGCCACCAGGCTGTGATGAGCATGCAGGGCCGCAAGAACAACACGCTCGTCTACATGAGCCCCCGTCAGAACGGCCTGCAGTTCTCCGCCCAGTACTCCATGGGTGACGACGGCAGTGAAAACAAGTCCTCGACCGACCGCTATGCCGCCATCGGCGTTGACTATCAGGCGGGCAACCTCGAAATCGGGTTCCTTGCCGACTACATGAACAAGTCGACCGGCCCATACACATTTTCCTGGTGGAAGGGAGCGGATCCCAAGAAATACATCGACCAGAATGCCTGGACGATCAACCTTGCCGCCAACTATGACTGCGGATTCGCCAAAAGCTTCATTGCCGCGCAGTATTTCAAGAATGTCAGTGACTTTACCGGCATCACTGAAAGCATCGCTAACGGTGAAGTCGATTATTGGGGAGATGAACGCAACGAGAGGAAGGCATATCTCAAGGATAAGGGCCGCGAAATCTCCCTCAAGGGTTTCGGCGTGAACCTCGG
>DNLN01000208.1 GCA_003488465.1 Sutterella sp.
GGCGATGGCGGGCAATGACGGCATGAAGGTCATACTCAGTCAGGGCGTACTGTCGATCCAACGCACGAAAAGCGTTCGTCCGCTCCTTGCCCTTGGGCATGCTACAGGCTTTCTTCCATGCGGGATCCTGCCGCATCTGCTGCAGTTGCCCGAGCGCGGAGCCAAGCGTGGCATTGTGCAGACAGCGAGCATACTCAAACTTTCGCACGATGACACGCCGCTCATGATCGTCTGTGCGAACGGGAAGCTCGATAACAAAACTGGAACTATTCATCCCTTCAATGGTAGCGCAAAATCCGCATTCCTCACCGCATTCAAATGCGGGGCTTCCTGCGGATCAAACCTGTGAAGAGAAAGCCTGCTGGCGATTGCATGCGTGTCCTTTCTATTTTCTGAAGTCTTCCGGCCGGACCGTCGTGCGCACCGTCACGAAGTCCTCATTGTCCGACGGACGGTACGTGATGAAGAAACGCACCGAGCCGTCCGGCATGAACTGGGCGGCTGAGGCCGAGATCGTGCGGTGCCGGCTCGTTTCCGTGCCCGTGCGCCAGATGCTGTTGTCCGGCCCGTCATTGCGGTCCCGGATCATCGCTTCGAAGCTCTCGAGATTCATCGGCCGATGGCTTGAGGCGAGCAGTTCGCCGATGCGCTCGTAGCGACGAAGACTACTCTGGGCGATTTTTCCGTTGTGCGGCAAGCTCTCCGGCAGCACATAGTGATTGGTGTGCGCGAGCGTGCCGTGCGAGGTCACCCTGTGCAGGACGGTTCCTCCCGGAAGCACCTCGATGAACGCGACTTCATGCCGGTCGGCAAGAATGATGTTGGTCGCGCCGGTGAAATCCCTGGCCTTGACCAGCGCCTCGCGCACGCTTGCGGCGTTCCTGATCAGGTGATCGACCTGCCTGCCTCCGGGTCCGGGCTGGCGCAGTTTCTTCGGCACGGAGCCGGCCGCCGAGATGGCTGCATACAGACCTTTTTCGTTGACGGCCATGTTGACCCACTCGTTGCGGCCGGAGACGAGCCCATAGTAGGCATAGCCCTGGGCTGGCTTCACCAGGCGCACGCTCTGACGCACGGGCGACCAGTCCCGCACCTTGGCAACAAGCGTGCCGCCGCCCTCGACAATGTCCGCACCCGCAGCGGCAAAGAGCGTGCATGCGCGGGGCGCGGCGGCTGCCGCAAGCGAAAAGACGAGGGCGGAGAGGGCAAGACGCGTTCGGCACATCATCATCTGAAGTCCTTTTTCTTTGCGGCAGAGACTTCACCGCGCGTGAGTTTCCTGAGAAACGGGATCGCAAGCGCAAGGCCCACGCTCATCGAGAAGCACTCGGCCGCTGGCATTGCGGCGGCGATGCCGTAGACACCGAAGAGCTTTGCGAAAAGATACATGAAGGGAATGTCGAAGACGCCCTTTCGCATGATCGCGAGCACGAGCGGCTGCCAGCGCTGCGCGCAGGCCTGAAAGCCGCAGAGCGTGAGGTGTCCGATGACCGCCATCGGGCAGGCGAGCGCGATGAGCCGCACGCCGTTTGCCGCGTAGGTGTTCGTCACGGTCTCGTCGATGAAGGCCGCGGTGATCCAGGGAGCGAGCGCGATCATGAGGGCGGAGGCTACGGCGGCGCACGCGACGCCCCCTGCGGCCGCGGTCCGGGCGATCGCCTTCAGGCGCACGATGTTGCCGCTCGAGTAGTTGTAGGCGATGAGCGGCAGCACGCCCTGCCCAAGGCCGATCGCGCAGGTGAAGATGAGCTGGTCGATCTGTTTGGCAAGCCCCAGGCCCGCCATCGCCTGGACGCCGTACCCGACGCTGAGCGTATTGAAGACCATGTTCACCACGCACGCCATGCCGGTCATGACAAAACTTGCGAACCCAACCGTCACGATCTCGCCCGCATGCCGCACGCCGAGCGCTGCGTACCGCGGCGCAACGCGCACGACGGTCGTATCCCTGCGCGAGAGCGCGTACCGGGCGATGTACAGCGCCGAGACGACATTCGAGAGGAACACCGCCAGTCCCGCGCCCTCGATTTCCAGATCCATCCAGAAGATGAACGCCGGAGCGATCAGCACGTTGAGCACGCCGCCCAGCATGATGGCGTTGCCCGCCACCCGGGCGTGTCCCTCGGCGCGCACCAGGTGCGCAAGCACGTTCGAAAGGATGAGCGGCAGGCCGCCCGCCGTGACGACCCAGAAGAGATATTTGGCCGTGGGGCTGCGGGTCTCTTCGACAACGCCGAGCAGGGGAAAGAGCTCGGTTTCAAAGAGCGTAATGAGCGAAGCGTAAAGGATGGCGATCGCCATTGCGCTCCAGAGGGCAAAGGCCGAGCACGCCCTGGCCTTCTCTTCGTTTCGCACGCCAAGCGCCCGGCCGATCGCGCTCGCCGCGCCGATGCCGAAGAGATTTGCAAGCGCCGTGAGCGCAAGAAAGGGCGGGAACGCAAGACGCACCGCGGCCACCTGGGCCGGGTCTGCGAGCTGGCCGACGTAAAAAAGATCGGCGACGGTGTAAAAGACCGTCACGAGCTGGGCGATGATGGTCGGAATCGCAAGCGTGAGGATCGCCCTTGCGGGGGGCATGCTCTCGAACACCTCTTTTCTGTCTGCTTGCGCCATCTCTCTCACTGTCCCGCGAGGCGGCTTCGGCAGGGCCGGCCGAATACACTCGCTTCAGAACACCACTGCCGCCACTATACGCCGCGGCCGCTTCCCCCGGTTTGAAAAACAAAAAAAGCGGAAACAGCCTGTCTGAAACTGTTTCCGTAAAAATCAGCATTCCGGTGAAAGGAGGGAAAACCACCGGAGCGCATTGAAAACTCGCTCTCCGGGACCTTCGCGAAAAGGGCCCGGAGCGTCGGATCAATCCGGCGGGTTACTTGCCGACGTACTTCGCGGCGCTCATGCCGGCGATGCGGCCGAACGTGACGATGTCAGCCACGGCGTTGCCGCCGATGCGGTTGCCGC
>DNLN01000016.1:0-10474 GCA_003488465.1 Sutterella sp.
ACCAGGACCTGACGCTCTTCCAGGCGATCGCGTGCAGGCGCTTGCGAAGCGGTTCGGGCAGGGGCTTTTCGCAGCCGCCCTCAAAGCCCACGGCGTCCGCAGGATCCCTCTTGTAGAGCGAGGCATAGACGACCGAGCCCATGAGGTATGAACCCGCGGCCGTCGGGTGCGTGTTGTCGGGCATGAGCAGCTTGACTCTGGGCAGCTCCTCGCGCGCCGCATTGAAGGCGACGCCGACCGGGATCACGAGCATTTTGTTTTCGTTTCCGAGCTTCACCACGGCGTCGCGCACGGTCTCGAACTTGGGCGCGTTGGGCCTTTCCTGCACCCAGGTGAGGATGAGGGCGGGGCGGGAGCCAGCAGCGCGGATCGCGCTTGCGTGCGCCTTCATGTAGTGCGCGTCGCGCGCCTGATCGCCCTTGCCGCGATTGCTCGCCTGCATGAGCACGACCTCGTAGGACTCGCGCTTTTTCTCTTCGGCGGCAAGAAGCTTCGCATCGAGCTCGCCCCACTTCTTTTCGTGCGAGTTAAGGCGCGTGTTGTCCAGATACTCGGCGATCGGATACTGGCTCAGATTGCCGCGGCCGATCGTTGCGATGCGGGTTTTCACTTTGGGATCGGCCTTTTCGCGGATCATGCCGCCCAGATACCCGTTCAGGCCGCAGTTGTAGTACATGTATGAATTGCCGACGATGAGAATCGACTTGGGAGCGGGTCCCGGATCTGTGACAAGAGGCGTCTCGGCGGCAAGGGCCGCGCCCGAGAGGGCGATCGCGGCGGCAAGGGCGTAAGCGAACCTTTTCATGAGAAAGACTCCTTCAGTGGGCTGGTCTGCTGCTGCATGAAGCTTCCGATTCGGTTCTCCCCTAGGCGAAGAACCGCTCGACGGTCTCCTGGGCGGTTTCCCGCAGCAGCAGAGCGAGTTCTGGATCGATGCCGTTGTCGGTACCGATGTCCGTTGCCTTCAGGCCAAAGAGCGAAGCAATGATCACGCAGGCCTGCAGATACGTGCCGGCGGGCGTCGGATGGCGCTTGTCGGCGATGTACAGCGGCGCCTCGGGCGAGCGCTCGAGCGCAAGCGCCCAGGCAAGCCCCGTCGGAATGGCAAGCGCACCGCAGTCGTTGGCGGCCTGGATGATCGCATCGGCAAGCTGCTCGGTCATCTCGGGGCGGTTCTGGTAGGCCCAGGTGATGTAAAAGAGGGGCTGCGCGCGGTGGGCGCGGCAGATGGCGGCGTTCTTTTCGGCCGCCGCCCGGAACTGGGGGCCGAGCACCGGGTGGATGGGACCCTGGGTGCTGTCCAGAAGAATCAGGCTGTCCCAGAGTTGCTCGGCGGGATCGCGGAAGATCACCTCGTTGTTCTCGTTGATGGTGTACGAGGAGATGGCGTTCGGGCGAAAGTAGCTCTCGACGTCATGCCAGGACAGGCTCGCGCCATTGATGGCAACCATGTTGGTGCGGAACTTGGGGGCGCCGGGCGTCTTCGCAAGCAGCTGGCGCAGCATCCTGTGCGCTCCGTTGTTGAAAAAGAACAGGGAATTGCCGACAAAGAGCAGAGCTTTCGGCACGCAAGCGCTTTTCACAAGCGGCATCACATGATGACGCAGTCCGGTTACGGCATTGCGGTATGGCGTGAACTCGGTCATAACGTTCTCCGACAGTTGGTGCAACTGATTTTGTTATGCAGTACACGATATCACGTTTTCGTATAGGATGGCGCAATGCGCACGAATACGAAAATCTCCAAATTCTGAGAACATTTTTCCACGAGTTCCCGTTTTTCGGAAGATAATTTTTTCGATTACGGTATTCGTTTTTCTTATAACCAGCAAGGAGGAAGGCATGCGTGAAAGACTGCCCAAGATGAGCCAGCTCGTCGCGTTGCAGAAAGTGGTGCAGACGGGCAGCATCAATGCCGCCGCCAAAGCGCTCGGCATGTCCCAGCCGGCGGTCTCGCGCACGATCCGAGAGCTCGAGGAGACGCTGCAGGTGCAGCTGCTCGTGCGGGGCGCCGAAGGCGTGCGCATGACCGAGGCGGGCAAGAGCTTTGCCGCAAACTGCTCGCTCATCCTGCAGTCGCTCAGACGGGCCAAGGCCCAGTCCCTGGCGCTTGGCGGCAGAACCGAAGCGCGCGTGAGCGTAGGCGTTTCTCCGATCTCGGCACGCTCGATCCTTGTGCCCGCGCTCTCTGCGCTTGGCCGGGAGATTCCCGGATGCGAGTTCCATGTCGAGGCCGGGCCGATCGAGAGGCATCTGCCGCAGCTGCGCGACGGAACGCTCGATTTTGCGATCGGCAATGCGGACGCGAACATTTCGCTAGCGGCGCTTGCCCTCGAGCCGCTTTTCGAGTGTCCGTTCTACTTTGTCTGCGCCAAGGGCAATCCCTTTGAGAACGCGCGGAGCCTCGCGGAACTCTCGGGTGCAAAATGGTGGATCACGGGCGAACATCGTGTGATGGAACGCAAAAGCAGTGCATTCCGCGCAATCGTCAGCCGGCAGATCCTCTCGACCCGCACGAACACCGTTGGGATTCCCATGGTGCTTGAACACGGATATCTTGCGCTGCTCAGCACGGTGCAGATCCGGCATTTCCGGAATCTGCTGAGCATCATCCCGATCCGGGACGTGTCCGTGACGGGCCGCTATGTCGTGGCGCGTCTCAAGGACATGCCGCTCACCTCATCGGCCGAGCGCCTGCTCGCGCTCATGCACCGGGAGGCCAATGCCTATCCGTGGACGCTCTGACGGCCGGCGCGCGAGTGAAAAAAAGCCCCGCCGGAACATCATCCGTTCCTAGCGGGGCCCTGTTGGCTTTTTAGGAAAAAGCGCCTTTAGTTCCAGCAGTCAGTCTTGCCTGCAAGACCGATGTTTGCGGCCTTGAAGGTCGGCTTCTTGCCGGCCGCACGCTGCCTTTCATAGTCGCGCAGGGCGGCGATGGCGGGCTTCCAGAGGATCAGGATCACCGGGATGTTGATGATGACCATCATGGCCTGCAGCAGGTCGGCCGTATCCCAGGCAAGTCCCATGCTGATGCACGAGCCAACGAGCACGAGCACGGTGGACGCGATGCGGAAGACAAGCAGCAGGGCGCGGGGCACGCGGTTGCGGGTGATGTTCTTCAGGCACCCTTCGCAGTAGTAGTAGTTGCCGATCAGCGTCGTGAAGGCAAAGAGCACCATTGCGACCACGATGAAGACTTCGCCGAAGGAGCCGAACTGCGACTCAAGGGCCTTTTGCACGTAGGGGATGCCGGCGAGCTTGGCATCGGCGTCGATCCCGGTCGACATGCACATGAAGGCGGTTGCCGAGCAGATGACGATCGTGTCAAGGAACACCGAGAGCATCTGCACCAGACCCTGCGTTGCCGGGTGCGCGACGTCAGCCGAAGCGGCGGCGTTCGGGGCCGAGCCCATGCCGGCCTCGTTCGAATACAGGCCGCGCTTGATGCCGTACATGAGAGCCGATCCGGCAAAGCCGCCGAAGATCGCCTCGAAGTCAAAGGCGCCGCGGAAGATCTCGACGAACATGTTCGGGATGTTGCCGATGTTCATCGCCATCACGACGAGCGCCACGCCGATGTAAAGGATGCTCATGAGCGGCACGAGGGGAGTGCGGTTAAAATACCGGAGTGCCGCAGGCGGTCTGCGGCTGTTTTTGTCTTCTCAAGGTTGACTTTCATGATCAAGCGTTCTGTCGCCGCTCTCTCCGGCGCTTTCCTATGCCTTGCGCTGGGCGGCTGTGCCTTCTTTCAGGATACGCCTCAGGAATCTCAGGCCGAACCGACCGCAAAGGCCGGAGCGTCCCGGCTGCAGGCCTATGAGCTTGACGGCGGACGGTTCCTCGCTGCGCCCCCAACGACTTTTTCCTCCGAGCAAAAGGCCGACGAAGAGGCTTTGCTCTCAACCCTTTCCCTGCGCGAGATGGATGTCGGCAAGAAGGCTGCCGCGGACATGGATCTGGATGTCTTCTGGCGTCTGATGGACCGCTACTCCTCCGTGACTGGACGCACGCTCACGCCCAAGGCGCTTCCTGAAACGCATGAACTGCTCATGTCGACCTGGGTTGCCGCAAGGCGCGCCGCCCGCGCCGCCGACAGCCGCTACCCGAGAAAGCGCCCCTGGGTCGATTTTCTTCCGAGCGATGAGACCTGCAGGCCAGACCTGAAGGCCCGGGCCGGCGCCAAGAATTCCTACGCCTCGTCCTTTGTGACGCGCGTCTGGTCGGTCGCGCTTGCCCTGGCGGCGATTCTGCCGAACCGTGCCGACGCGCTGATCGTTGAAGCGGTGAGCATCACGAACAGCCGCTGGATCTGCGGCCTCGGCTGGAAGAGCGACATCGAGGCGGGCAGGGTGCTCGGCGCGGTCGTCTACAGCCGCCTGAGCAGCGAGCCCGACTATCAGGAGCAAATGCGCAAAGCCCGCGCCGAACTGCAGGGCGGCGTCAAGCAGTACCAAGCCACAAGATAATGAGATTCCGATTGACCCGCGCATTCCCCAAGGCTTGCGCCATGCGCACCAAAGCCTTCTCAGCCTGCCTTTGCCTGCTTTTGCTGACAGCCTGCGGACAGGAAGACCGGACCGCCGTCGTACGCAACGGCTTCTGGGGCGACAACCGCATCAGCCCCATCAGCAGCGCCGTCGACACATGGACGGGGTGCTTTTCCGGGACCCAGAGCTGGGTGACCGAGTACGACAAGAAAGACAATGCGACCGTGCACTTCTCCTGCCGGCTCACGCCGGAGGCTGCGGGCGGCCTTCTGATTCCAATGAAGAGCCTCAATACGCTCGCGGCACGCCACGTCGGGGATCAGGCCGAATTCACGAGCGTCTATGCGAAGAACCTTGTCAATGCCTCGGACGTGAAGAACGTTTTCATGAAGCTCAGCTTCCCGGTCAAGGACTCGCGCAATTTCCATGCCGACACGGCCAAGCCCGTCTTTACCGCCGAATGGGCGGACGGCACGACGCTCTCCATCGGCAAGATCAACACCGAAAACATGGTGAACGCCATGTTCCATCTGCCGACCTCCAGGGATCAGAGAGGCAAGCCCCGCAACCTCAGTCTCTATGACGAGTTCTCCAAGGCCGTCCCCGATCTGCTCGATCGGTATTTCAAGAGCAAGAAGGTCAACTTCAGCACGCTTGCCATTGAGCAAGACGGCAAGACCTATACGAACTTCGCCGACATCAACGGCAGGCCGGCCGCCATCCAGTTCCCGTACTACAAGGTCACCCGGGAGAACGTCGCCGAAGTCGTCAACACGCTGCTGATCCCCAACATCTACCAGTGCAACCGCTGGTACGACTCGCTCTTGAAGGGACTGCTCTCGACGTCGCCCAAACTCGGCGAATATCAGGCCTTCAGCAGCCTGTGCCATATGGATCCGCGCATGGAGCCGGGCTACAGCACGACCACGCGCGTGGGCTACGAGGTGGTTTCCGATCATCAGTACGTGCTCGCCCGCCGCTTCATGTACCAGCTGCACAACAACATCGTGAGCGAAGAGACCTGCGACTCGAAATACTGGAGCGAGGCCTATGAGGTCGTGCAGGAGTTTGGCAACAAGGAAGCCAGGAGCCGGGCGGATCGCGAAACCGACATCTGGGTGAGAAAGTGTCTGACCAGAACCAGCGAGAACGGATACCATTTCCTGAGGAAGGCCGCGCTCTTTCACGAGGCTAGTCCCTACATCTGCTCGAGCGGCATCATCGACAGCATGCTCGAGCTCATGCAGACGGTGCACCTCTCGGAGCGTGACATGGCCTTCGTCGAGCGCAAGTTCAAGACCATCCAGCAGAAATGCTCCGAACTTCCCGCCATCGAAGGCATCGGCATGTCGGCCGAACCCCGCGACTGGCGCAATCCGATCGGCGTGACCGACGACGCGGCCCTTCAGGCGGTTGCCGCCACCATCGACAACTATGTCTCCCGCTTCTTCTGCAGGGACACCAGCGCGTACAGTCAATGCAGGAATCGCGAGCATATCGAGTTGCTCAAGAGCAACGAATTTGCCGCGTTCAAGAGGCTGTCATCGGCTGCTCCGGAAAAGTACACCCAGATCGAGGATCTGGTGTGCGGCGAGCTCGGCTTTTGCAGCTACGGCATCATCAGCGATGTGTACTTTGCCGATGGCGCCCGTGCTGTCGCCGCTCAGGCAGCGAGCAAGGCCCAGGCGCAGGAAACGGCCAAGGCCGCCGCAGTCACTCAGACGGCGGACAAGGCCAAGTTGCCGGCAAAGGCAGCAGCCGTCCAGCCGGCAGGCAAGCCCAGGGATGAGGGCGGGGCAAAGACCGGCGCTGCTCAGTCTGCTGACAAGACCAAGGCTCAGCAAGCGGCCAAGCCTGCAGCTGCCCGGCCCGCAAGCCAAGCCAAGACTCCGGAACCGGTGAAGGCCGCTGCCCAGCCCGCGGGCAAGGCCAAGACGCAGGATTCAGCCAAGGCAGCTGCCGGCGCTCTGCCGGCGGACAAGGCCAGGGCTGACGAGACGAAGGCCGCTCCTTCCAAGCAGGCCGATAAAGCAAAGCCCGCAGGGGCGGGCAAGGCTGAAAAAGCAGCTTTGCCGGCAACCCAGGCTCCCTCCGGGGCGGCTCCCAAACAAAAGCCGTCAGCCAGAGAGCAGGGCTCGGGCGCTCAAGGCAAGCCCGCTGCCAAGCCTGCCGCCAAAGTTGACGGCAAGCCCGCAGAGGCCGAAAAGAGTTCCAAAAAGTAGAGAACTCACTGCATTGCGTCTGGATTTCTCAAAAGGCGGATCGGTTTTCCGGTCCGTCTTTGGTTTTCAGCGCCGCTATTTCGCGCATTGCCGTTAGAGCGCCTTGCCGAAGGCCTCAAGGATCAAATCAAGCGGAATCCGCTCCTGCTCAAGACGCAGCCTCCCGGCCTGCAGCCGTTCCATTAGCCTGAGTTCCTGCGCCGTGAGTCCTTCCGCGGGCACTCCGATCGGCCGGGTCGGATCCGTGACACAAAGGTGAGCGAACCGCTCAAGCGTGCCGCAGTCCATCAGCACCGAGCGCACCCCGGGCAGATGCCGCCTCAGGCCCGCCAGTATCCGCAAACCGGCCTGGTCTAGATCCCCCATGTACAGAACGGGAACCTGCCGGATCCAGGACAGTTTTGAGAAAGCCTCGATGGCCGCACCCATCCCCATGACGATCAGCGTGTCGGAGTGAAGCCGCAGCGACAGCCCGGTTTCCAGGTTTTCGATCACGGCGACCCGCCGGGGCAGGGTGCAGGGTGCGTCGATCACCTCAAGCGGCAGGCGCACTGCCGCCTCTGCGGGCAGCCCTTTCACGATGAGATCGGCATGACGCACGTAAAACAGCGTCGGTCTTGAGCGGATTTGCCACCTTGAGATGATGTCACCGGAGCGCAGCGGCTCTGGCAGATGCATTGCGTGCGTGAGCACCGCAGCCACGAGTGCGAGATTGTGCTCCAGCCACTTGGTATCAACCCCCTCGATCGGCAGCTCCCGGATATAGCAGTCCGCTCTTTCATGCTGCAGCAGCCACAAGGCGACGGCGCATAGCCTGTCAAACTCATCATCGTCGCTCTCAAGCAAAAAATCGGGTTTTTGAAGGAGTCCGTCGGCAATATCAGGCCGGACAGCCTTGAGACGGTCAAGAGCCCGGGCAAACGCCCGTCCGAGGCGCTCTCCTTCCTGCATGAGGGCAAAAGCACCCTCGGCGCTCACAATGTCAACGCCGCAAAGCACCGCCTCGAGACCGGCCTGACGCCATGCAACGGGCTCAAACTCGAGCCGGATCCCCGAGGGGCAAGTGCCGGCAGCCCGCCGCCATGCCTGCAGCCACTCGCGATAGGCTGCGATATCGGCGAACACCTGCGCCCTTGCCGGCTTGAGCCGATAGTGCAGGGGCTCCCAGCGTCCGCCGTCACACGCCCCGGAAAGCCAGTCGCTCGCATTGCTGCGGAATTTGCGCAGCAACTTTGAGCCGACATCGTCAACCCGCACAAGCTCCGTCATGACGGCTCCGCATTTCGGGAATCATCCGGCTCTCCGCCCGAGAGCATCGCGCCAACCCGCTCCGGAGTCATGCTCAGAATCGATGAATGCTTTCGCTGCTCGCAGGACACGTATGAGAAGGACCCGACATAGGGCTCAAGCGTATACAGGGCCTTTTCCGGAGTCGCAATCACCGGCTGGAAGCCGAAGTCAAGGAAAATCCGCATCGACAGATCGGTAAATTCGCTGTCGGCCTTGTCAAAGGCCTCGTCCATCACGACCGGCGCATACTTGGGTTTGACCGCCCGGGTTCCGCCCAACTGGTAGCGCAGCGCCGCCACAAGACAGGTCATCGTGAGCTTCTGCCTCTGACCGCCGGATTTTCCCGCGCCGCTGTCGAACACCTCGATCGTGCGGCCCGCATCATCAAACTCGATGCCCTGGAAGGTCACGTGCTCGCGAACGTCGAGAACCTTTTCCCGCCAGGCCCGTCCCTGGGGATTATCCGTGTTGAGCTTGGCAATCAGCTCGGAGAGCTTTTCGAAGTACTTTTCGGCGGCCGCCTGACCGCGCACATCCGAACCCTCCTTCATCACCTCGATCTGAAGTTCCTTGAATTCCTTGACCTCGGGCAGCTGCCTGTCGCGCACGGCGATGCGCAGGTGCGTCTGACCGTCCTCGCCGCGATTGAACGCCACCTCCGCCAGGGAATCGTTCACTTCCTTCATGCGCGTCTTGATCTGGCGCCGCTCGTTATCGAGTTCGCGCACGAGGTCGATGAGATTCTGCCTGGCGTGATTTTCAAGCAGATCCCGAAAGCGCGCCTCGTACTTGGGAAGCCCGTCGGTCTTCAGACTACTGAGGCGGGCAAAATACTCCTCGGCATACTGCTCGCCTTCTCCAAGTTCAGATGATTCGGCGGGCCATCTGTGGCGGAACTCGACAAACCGGGCGTTCATGGCCGCAGTCTGCTCGTGTTTTTGCTCGGCGTATTTCAACCGTGCATTGTTCATCCGCTGCCCGAGTCCGGCGGCCCGGGCCGGAAGATTGTTCTCGGTCAGCGCATTCTGCGCGTGATTTTCACAGTCAAAGCCGTCAAGCTCGCGCAGTGTCTCGGCCTCAAGAGGGGTTTGCCTGAGCACTTCGGCGGCCTGTTCAAGCCTTCCCTTGACATCCTCGGTGCGGTACTCGAGTTTGGTACGACGCTCGATGAGATCCACTTGCTCGGCCCGAACCTGCGCAAGCTGCGCCTCGGTCGCTGCGATCTGCCCGGAGAGTTCCTGCAGCCGCTTGTCTGACTTCTTGATCTCCTCCATGCGGGCGGTGAGATCGCGTATCCGTTCGGCGAGCGTTGCGGTATCGATGTCCTCCCAGGATTGTTCAAGAATTCGAATCACGGACTCACGCCGCCGGGCGAGCCCGCGGCTCTGTTCTTCGCCCTTTTCGAGGGCTGTGTTTGAACTGGAGATCCGCGAGGCGACCCCGCGGGCCTCCTCTTCGAAAAGCCTGCGCTTTTCGGCGTTGCCAAAACCCGTCGACCAGGCCTTTCGGTCGGACACGGCACGCCGATCGTCCTTCTCGTGGCGCACGGTGTTGTGTTTGATCTGTCCGGAAACCGTCACGGCCCGATCAAAGGCGGCGAATTGAGCCGTATCCTCCACGCACTCGTAATTGAAACGCTCGGCAAGTTCATTGGCAAGCCACAGACGCAAGGGGCCGCTTTTCAGCTCGAACTTTCCCGGGACGCTGCTTGCCGAGAAGGCCGCAGGGCTGCCTTTCACGCGCGTCACCCGGTTGTAGACAAGCCGCAGTCCGAGATTTCGCCTGTTCACCGCCCGGGCGAACCTGGCGTAATGCGCATCCGGAACAAGCACCGAGAGCGAAAGAGGGCGAAGCACGCGCTCGCAGGCTCCCTGCCAGCGCTGCTGTCCCTCAAGGATCTGCATCAGCTCTCCGGCAAATGGCAGTTCAGCGGGGGACAGATCGAGCTCGGCGGCAATCCCGTCCCGCATTTCGAGCAGATCGGAGCGGATGTTCGAAGGCTGCCTGCGCATCGCTTCGATCTCCTTGCGCAGCCGTACAAACTCTTTTTCGAGTTCGGCCTTCTCGACCGTGGCAGCGTCATGCTGCCGGTCAAGCTCGACCTTTTGTTCGGCAAGCCTGTCACGCTCGTCTCGCAGGCTGCCGGTCATCTTCAAGAACTGCTGAGCGGTCTGCGGGAGTTTGAGCCCGAGCAGATCGATATCGGCCTGAATCGCCTTGCGGCGCTTCTCGGCCCGCTCCCGATCGGCATGGGCGGTCCCGAGCTGCTGCTCGAGCCGCTCAATCATCTCGCCGCCGCTCTTGTAGTGCTCCTCCTTGAGACTGTCCCGGCGCTCGGAGAGGGCGCGCAGCCTGCCGTCGGTCTCGCCAATCCGCGTCCTGACAAGCTCCAGCTTGTGTTCGAGTTCCGGAAGGCTTCGGCTGAGCAGCTCGCAGAGCCTTGCGCTCTTCCATTGCTCGACAGAGGCGGCAAGC
>DNLN01000016.1:10552-12925 GCA_003488465.1 Sutterella sp.
CCCGCCGCATGCTGCATCAGGCTGAAGGCGCTCTGGGCCTGCTCAAGAACATCGACCTGCTCGCGGGTCTTTTTCACGGTGTCGTACGCCTGTCTGAGGTCGGTGAATTCGGTCACCAGGCTCTGTGCGATCTCATAGGTGCCCGGCACCTCGAGCATGAACTCCCGGAAAAAGAGGTTCACGTCGCCCATGTTCTTGGCTGACTGGGCCTTGTGCAGCAGATTGAGCACCTTGTCGTCGGATATTCCGAAATACCGTCCGAAGCACTCGAAATAGGTCTTGAACGAGGAAAACAGTTCGCTGCTCGGTGCCCGCTTTTTCACCAGTCTGACATTGAAGTCCGCATCGGCAAAGTCGGCGATGGACTGCAGATCGAACTCGGCGGGCACGACAAAATAGTTCTTGCGCAGTGCGGCTTCCTCCCGGCTCGACCCGCGCACGTAGCCGATGAACATCAGGTTGAGCACGCCGCCGAGATTGCTCCGGTAGGTGAGCAGGACGGCCGACCATGTCGAACCGCTTCGCAGATACTTGGTTGCCGCCTTGCCGTCCGAATCCTGCTCGCTTGACCATGCTCCGCGCACGTAGCTCATGAAAGAGCGGTCGGAGCGCCTTTCCCCCTGTCGTGCAGCGGCATTGAAATTGATGTGCCCGGGCGTGAGCAGGACGCTGATTGCATCAAGCAGGGTGGACTTGCCCGAGCCGGAGCCGCCGACAAACAGGTGTCCGCGCTCGGAGATCTCCACCGTATGGATTCCGGAAAACGTGCCCCAATTGGCAACCTGAAGCCTGCGCAGAAAGTACTGCTCCGTTCCTAAAAACAGTTCATCCATGTCAGTGTTCCTGATCCGTATCTTCCTGAACCAGCTCGTCCCCGACGAGCTCTGCGGCCTGCGCCCGGTGTTCGACGATCCTGCCGTAGGCTGCGGCAAGCTGCTCGACCTGGACGGCGTCAAAGGCCACCTTGAGCACAGGGCTCACCTCCCAGTTCTCTCCGGAGCGGTCAAGCGGCAGCAGAAGATGCCGCTCCCTCATGCGCTTTAATGTTGCATTGACCCGGCTTGCAAAGAGCGCGGTATCGGTCTTTGACGAAGGCTCGACCGCGGCAAGCACCGTTCTGATCTCGTCCATCGACATCATTGCTCTGGAGCCGCTTTGCTTGGCCCGCATCAGGCGGTCCCGCATCTCCACCACAAGCACCGAGTCGAGAAACTTGAAACTGTATCGGTTGAGCAGGCTTGGAGCCTGCTGGTCGGCAAGATCGGCGGCCTGAGTGAATGCGACGCCGATCTCCTCATCGACCACGAGGGTGAGAAAAAGATTGTTCAGGCACTGCTCGATCGCGTCGCGCTGGTTGATCAGCAGCTCCCATGCATCGCGTCTGCGGTCGCGGTACAGATAGGGACCCTTCAGAATCGTCACAAGCAGGCAGCGAAGGCGAAAACTCAGAGTCCCCCTGTCACCCTCGAAAAGCGGGCAGGGGCTGAGCTCGCTCCCCGTTTCGCTCTCTTTGAAGCGGCTCTCGGAATCGGTCGCAGCCACTTCGTCCTGATCATCAAATTCCGTCATGTCGCATTGGTCCCAGCGTGTGTCTTGATTGATGGCGCGGAAACCTCAAGGCAGCCGCGTTTGAAAAGAAAGAGGGGAACCTCGCCGCGCATCTTCTCGCCAAATCTGTTCTCCCAGACCAGTGTTTCGCGCTTGTTCCCTGACGAGCGTTCGGCATGAGCCACCGCGAGGTGAATGTATCCGACGATTGATGCCAGTCCCTGCCGGGCCGGAAAGACTTCGAGAACGTCAGCAATGGAAGCGAATTCACGCTCCCGAAGCACCGATTCGATGTTCGCCCGCAGGCCGGCGTAGTTGATTTCGGCCGCGGCAAGCCGCGCTGCCAGAGCAGCAAGATCAACCCGAGGCGGCTCTGCCTGCGGCAGGGCGCCGCCTGATGCCGCTGTCTGCGGGTCATAAAGGCTGAGGGCGCCTGCGCTCTGAACGGTGGCAAAGCTTTGCTGCAGGCTGAATATATCCGTATTGGCGGATACGTCCTGCTCTCTGGAGAGTTTGAGAGAAAGCTTCCTGCAGCGCTCGATCAGTTCCGTGAGCCTCTTGTTCTGCTGATACTCGCGGCTTTGCACGAAATACCGAAGCGATGTCGCAAGGCGCTTCATGACCGCCTGCGTCTCCCGGGCCCGCAGGCTCAGATTCGACTCGACTTCCCCGATGCTCTCCCGGGTACGCTGCTCGAGCTTGTCCCAGAAGGGGCGCTCGCAGAGAGCCTGAACCAGCTCGTCGATCTCTCGGGTCGCGAGCTCGCTGCTCAGAAACCGATAGAACGCATTGAACGTTCTGCCTGCCTCGCTTTCGGCAATCGAG
>DNLN01000223.1 GCA_003488465.1 Sutterella sp.
GCCGAGCCGCTCGTGTGGCGCTCTTCGGGCGGCTCGATCGAGTTCCAGGTGCCGGCAAAGGCCTACGGCTGGTTCTACGACCGGCCCCGCATCGTAAACGGCATCGCCCGCCATGCGCCCGCCAACTATCTTGTCTACGGCAAGGCCTATTCGGCGCCTGAACTCTACGGCGGCCACACGCTGCCTTTCGTATCGGTGCGCGGCATCAAGCACTTCTGGTACCTGCAAGGCGGAGAGAAGTGATGTCGGCCGCAAAACCCAAGGCGGTGATCAGCGACCTTGACGGAACGCTTTGCGACGTCGCGCACCGCGAGCATTTCATGCGCGTGCGGCCCAAGAGGCGCGATGAGTTCCACAGCGCCTGCGTCAGCGATCCGATCGTCGAGCCCGTGCACGAGCTCCTCAAGCTTTTTCGCGCGGGCGGCTACCGGATCGTGCTCCTCACCATGCGCCCGCAGCGCTACAGGCCGCAAACCGAGCAGTGGCTCGCGCGCCACGGCGTTCGCTACGACGAACTCATCATGGCCGCCGACACCCGGCCCGACGCCGTCCAGAAAAAGAGCATCTACCTCGAGCGGATCGCTCCGCGCTACGACACGCGCTTCGTGCTGGACGACCGGGCAAGCGTCGTCGCGATGTGGCGCGGCATGGGACTCATGGTTCTTGACGTTGCCGGCGCCGACTTCTGATCGGGGCGCCCGTTTAGCTGTTTTTCCAGAACTTTTGCATAGTTGCAAAATCGCTTTGCGTCCCAGCGTGGCGGTGAAGCGCCGCAGGGGAACATGATTGCGTTATTCTCAATCATCCGAAACCCTGATTTCCCCTCGGAGACACTAATGAAAAAGACTCTTCTCGCTCTCACCTGTGCAATGGCTTTTGCCGCAACGAGCGCCCAGGCGCTTGAAAACAGCGTTCAGCCCAAGGTGAAGAGCCTTGGCGTTGAGAACCCCGCGGTTGCACTGCTCGTCGGCAACTCCTATTCGTTCTACAACTGCGGCGTGCACGGGTATCTGCGCGCGATGAACAAGGAAGCCTTCCCCAAGCTCGGCTGGAAGATGAGAATCTCGACGACGTCCTCGGCGCCGCTCTCGCTGCAGCCCGTCGACTGGATGCTGGGCGAACATGAACAGGAACCCTATGCCGCCGACAAGAAGTCCGGCGCTCCGAAGTTCGACGTCGTGATCCTGCAGCCGCACTCCCAGGCCGCGACCAACGCCAAGCGCGTTCCCTTCTTTGAAAAGTATGCCGCCCGGCACATCGCCTCGATCAAAAAGAGCGGTGCGGCTCCGGTTCTGGTCATGACCTGGGCCCGCGAGGACAAGCCCGAGCAGACCAAGGTGATCGCCGACGAGGCGACCAAGGTCGGCAATGAGAACGGCGCCCTGGTGGTTCCGGTCGGCCTTGCCTTTGCCGAGGCCAAGAAGGGCATGCCCGATCTCAAGCTCCATCAGAAGGACAAGAGCCATCCGACGGCAGCCGGCTCGTACATCTATGGCGCCATGCTCCACGCGGCCCTCTTCAAGCACAGTCCCGAGGGCATGAAGTTCCTTGGCGAATGCGAAAAGCCGCTTGATCCGAAGCTTGCCGCATACCTGCAGAAGGTGGTCTGGAAGACCGCCCGCGAATACTACGGCTGGTAGCGCGCATAAACTCCTCGAACAGTGGAGTGGCTGAACCGTACCGAGAGCCCCGCATGCATCCCGTGCAGCGGGGTTTTCCCGTCGCAAAACCCGGTAATACGGCAAGTCGGGATGACGGCCCGCTTTGCGCCCCTGACGGCCAACCTATAATCAGCCGCGGGGAGGGACGGCCGCCGACGCGGCGCGCCGCCTCCGCCGACCCGTTGTCCTTTTTGGAGTTTTTTTGTGATGAACCGCAGAGAGATCCTTGCCGCCGCACTTGCTGCAGCTGCCGCAACCGGCGCCGAGGCAACCAATCAGATTGTCGAAAGAGCGATTGCCCCCGCAAAGCCCAAGAACCCGGCGCATGAATTTCCAAAGGTTCTCGCCGACTGGTGGGGGCAGGGCATGTACGAGGATCTTGAAAAGTCCGGCATGGGCATTTCCGTGCCTGGCCCCGCCGGCCGCAGGAAGGCCTTCATTGCCTTTGATACGCAGTGCCCCTGGTGCCATCGCCTGCACGAGCAGCTGATTCCCCTGTATCCCAAGGTCGAGGTCGTGTGGTTCCCGGTTGCGACGCTCTCGGTCTGGTCAGAGCCGCAGGGCGCGTTGATGCTCGCGGCGAAGGATCCCTGGAAGCTCTTCCTGCACCACATGGACATCTTCAAGACGAACGAAAATCCCCGCGGCATTCCCGTCGATACAGGGAGAATCTGGAACATTCCGCGCAAGTTCCGCGATGGCGTATGGACCAACAGCAAGATCGTGCGCCGCAATGCCTGCCGCACTATTCCGTACGGCGTCTTCAAGAACAGCAAGGGGGAGTTCATTCCCCTGTACTCGCGTCTCACGACGGCTGACCTCGCGAAAATCTTCGAGCTCTAGCCGAGGGCGGTGCAAAAAGCGCTGCGGCCTGACGCAAGGCGGCGTGCTCTTGCCGCCATGTCCCAGACGCACAATGCCCTGGGCCGGAGCGACCTTGAGGCCGTTCTCGGCTCAACCCGCTGGGTGATGGAGTTCAAGTTCGCACGCAAGGGCGACGATCCCGAGGCGCTGCTTGCCGCAGCGCTCAGGCAAGCCGCCGAGAGGCGGTACGGCGCTCAGAGCTCCGAGACAAGGCTCATGCACCTGGGCCTGGTGTTCTCGGAGGACAAGCGCCAGTTTGTCGCATACCGCGCTCGGCAAGTCTGAACCGGGCATCCGTTGGCTGAACCTTCCAGCTGTTTCTGCGGACAATTCGAGGCAATCCCTGAACGGTTGCAAAGAAAAATGGGCCTGTCTCTTTTTTGCACGTAATTTTTACGTGCATTACTTCAATACTGTCCAATATTTGTGCTAATTATGTTTTATATTGTAAAAACAGCCGATTAAATCTGTCACTTATTCGGTTTTAACTATATGGACACGCTAAAATATCGCTAATACTTGAGGCCTCGTGTTTCCTCTGGCAACTCCCGTTGCCGCAGCGCCGCCCGGCGCTGTCTCCCAGTGTTTGTTTTCTGAGAGGAGGAACTTATGCGTACTCTCAAAATGGAAACCATCGCCGCCGTCTGCCCGAGATGCGGCAACCGAATCAATCTCTCCCCAACCGCGTTCCTGTGCCTCGAGCACCTTTCCGGAACAGACTGGCATGTCGACCTGGAGCGGCTCTTTCGCATGTACTGCCCGAAGTGCCTCATGCTCTTCGAGCATCAGCAGGACATGACGCTGCAATCGGCCAGGCACGGCTTTCGGATCAGGCTTATCGCGGACATTGACGCAGAGAGCAATGATCGCCGCAGACGCCGGATCGTCGACGCACAGAGCGGACTGCTTGAGCATGCGCCGGACGACCCCCTGCGCGATTTGATCTTTCTGCGCCGCATCGTGACGAGCGCCGAAGCGCTCAGGGAAAAGGCGCACATTCTCTCGATGCGGCTTTGCGACAAGAGGGCCGAACTGCTGAAGTACGCCGTCTGGCGAAATCACGGATCTGCAAACGAATACGCCATCCTCAGGTTCCTGCGGCATGACGAGCGGATTGCCGTGCGTCTTCAATGCGCGCAAGGCGCATGGATCTTTTACTGCGGCGAGCAGATCCTCGAGTGGCTTGGAAGGCGCATCTGGACCCACGAATCCGAGGTCATCGACATGAACTGGGCAAGGAAGAATTTCCGACATTTCTGCCGCGATCCGATCCTCAGAATGGAGGTTGACAAGCTCTTCGGCCGCTTCTTTGTTCCGGCAGCCGGAATGCGCAAGCGCCATTAACCAACCGAACGGGCGTTCTTCTTCGCCTTCAGGGTCATCTTGTTCGCGTACATGCGCCCGTCGGCCCGGTCGAACACCGCCGTCACGGTTTCGTCGCCTTCGCATCGGGACATGCCGCAGGCGATGACGATGCCGCCGGACTCGAGCGCCTGTGCGTTGTATTGCTGCATGCGGGTCATGCGCTCGTCGATGTGCGCATAGTCCTCCCGCTCGGCGATCACCGCGAACTCGTCTCCGCCCACGCGGTAGACCGGGCTGTGCTTGAAGAGGTCGCTGATCACCTTGGCGGCGCCGAGCAGATACTCGTCGCCAGCATGGTGACCTGCCGTGTCGTTGATTCTCTTGAGATCGTTGACGTCAAAGACGGCGATGGCAAATCCGGGCTGCTCGCCGCGGCTCAGCCTGTCGGTGAGCCGCTCCTCGGCGGCAAGGAATGCATGCCGGTTCTTCACCCCGGTGAGCGCGTCGGCATTGGCCTGATCCTGAGCCTTGGCAAGGCGCTGTGCATAGGCCTGTTCCTGACGCATCGACTCGTCGACGTTGGTAACGCCGATGATGATGCGCTCGCCGGAGTGCTCCTGAACCAATGCGGCCTTAAGCTGCACATAGGTCGGCCGGCCGCTCAGCATGATGCGGTAGATCATGGAGAACTTTCCGTGTTCGCGCACCGCGTTGAGCACGTTCTGTTCGGTGAACTGCGAAACAAACAGATCAATGTCCTGCGGATACACGAAGCGGGCGCCCTGCTTGCGCGACGTTCCAAAGAAGTCCTCGCCCATTCGCGGCACGCCGAACGTGTCGAACTCGGTCGGGGCGCTGTATTCGCGGAACTGCATGGTCTTGGGGTCGATGATGTAGACCCAGAGGAAGTCCCCGTGAAGCGCCTTCAGGCGTGCATACGCGTTCTGCTCCTCGATGGCCCGTTCGTAGGCCCGGCGCTGCCGAACCTGTTCGTCGATGTTGAGGATCCCCACCACGATGAAGCGTGCATCGTCGACCATGCGCGTGACCCGCATGCTGACATATCCGGTTCCGCTCGCGTGCTTCACGAGCCGGTACGTGATCATGACGGTCTTGGTGCGGTCCAGTTCGGCGAGAAGATCGG
>DNLN01000143.1 GCA_003488465.1 Sutterella sp.
AGCAGGTCTTCAAGAACTCGCTCACCACGACCGCCATCGGCGGAGCCAAGGGCGGCTCGGACTTTGACCCGAAGGGCAAGTCCGACAACGAGATCATGCGCTTTTGCCAGGCGTTCATGCTGCAGCTCTTCCGCTACATCGGCCCGACGGTGGACGTTCCCGCCGGCGACATCGGCACGGGCGGCCGCGAGATCGGCTACATGTACGGCGCCTACAAGCGCCTGACCACCCGCTATGAAGGCATCCTCACCGGCAAGGGCCTCACCTTCGGCGGCTCGCTCGCTCGCACCGAAGCCACCGGGTACGGCGTCGTGTACTTTGCCGAAGAGATGATGAAGGACCGCGGCGAGAGCTTGAAGGGCATGCGCTGCGCCGTCTCCGGCTCGGGCAACGTTGCAACGTACTGCGTCGAGAAGCTCTACCAGCGCGGCGCCAAGCCCGTCACCGTGTCCGACTCCCGCGGCGCCATCTATGACGAGAACGGCATCAATCTCGAGATCCTCAAGCAGGTGAAGGAAGTCGAGCGCGCTTCTCTCGCTCGCTACAAGGAGCTCGTGCCCGGCGCAACCTATGTCCCGGTTGCCGAGTACCCCGCCGGCAAGCACTACGTCTGGACGATCCCCGTTGACGCCGCCTTCCCGTGCGCCACGCAGAACGAAGTGAACGAAGAGGACGCCAAGACCCTGATCGCAAACGGCTGCCGCTGCTTTGCCGAAGGCGCCAACATGCCCTCCTCGATCGCCGCCATCAACGTGTTCCTGAAGTCAGGCATCGCCTACGGCCCGGCCAAGGCCGCCAACGCGGGCGGCGTCGCCACCAGCCAGCTCGAGATGGAGCAGAACGCCGGCATGACCTCCTGGACGTTCGAGGAAGTCGACAGCAAGCTGCACAACATCATGATCAGCATCTATCGCAACGCCGCTGACACCGCCAAGGAATTCGGCCAGCCCGGAAACCTGGTGCTCGGCGCCAACATCGCCGGCTTCCGCAAGGTCGCCGACGCGATGATCGCCCAGGGCGTGATCTAAGCGATCGCGCGGCGGGGAGGCTCTCCAACTGAGCCTTCCCGCAGCACTCCGAGCCGAGGGGCCTGCCCGGCTCGTTTTTTCTCTGAACCGCGCTCGGCTAAAATTGCCGCTCCGCTTGACAGCTTCCCTTTTTCGAGATTTTCCATGCAGCAAAGCTCCCCCAGATTCCTGAGCCGTCTTTTCATGGTCACCGCGCCCTCCGGAGCCGGCAAGAGCAGCCTGGTGCATGCCCTGCTGCAGAAGGATCCCTCGATCCGTCTTTCGGTCTCCTTCACGACCCGCGCTCCGCGCCCCGGGGAAGTTGACGGCCGCGAATACAACTTCACGACCATCGAAGCGTTTGAAAAGAAGATCCAGGCGGGCGAATTCCTCGAGTACGCTCATGTGCACGGCAACTACTACGGCACAAGCCGCGTGTGGATCGAGGAGCAGCTCGCCCAGGGACGCGACGTTCTCCTTGAAATCGACTGGCAGGGGGCCGAGCAGGTGCGCAAGATCTTCCCCGAGGAGGTGGTCGACATCTTCATCCTTCCGCCCTCGATGAAAGCGCTCGAGGAGCGGCTTCGCGGCCGGGGCACCGACAGCGCCGAAGTGATTGAAAGAAGACTGGCCGGCGCCCATGCCGAAATGGTGCATGCGCCCGAGTTCGCCTACATCGTCGTCAACGACAGATTCGAGACGGCGCTCGAAGAGATCTCGGCCATCACCCGGGCAAGCCGCCTGAAGGCCGGTCTGCAGAAATCGCGCAACAGGGGGCTCTTCAACGGACTTGGGATTTCCTAAAAATCTCAACGCTCTTGCCGAGTTTTTGCTGTATGATTCGCTCCCTTTCCATTTAACCGATCAACTCGAGATTTAGCTATGGCTCGTATTACCGTTGAAGACTGCCTCAAGAAGGTCAACAACCGCTTTGAGATGGTCCTTTGCGCCGCCTATCGCGCACGCCTTCTCACCCAGGGCCACGCCCAGAAGGTTGAAGCCAAGGACAAGCCCACGGTCGTCGCCCTGCGCGAAATTGCCGCCGGTGCCGTTGGCCGCGAGATGCTGGAGCGCGTTTCCTAGCATCCCAAAAAACGCGCCCGCACAAAATTCAGGCGATTGATGACCGCGCCTCCGCGTACAATAGCGGATGCGCGGTTTGTTTTTTCGTACTTCAATCGCCATGTCGCACCACAAACACCACAAGTCAAAGACAGACCACTCTGTCCACGAGGCCTCGCTTCCCATCGATCATTCGGAGCGGGAAAGTGACTATGACGATGCGTATCTGAACGCCCGGGCCGACGCAACCGTTTCCGAGACGGCCGATCTGCCGCTCTACACCCCGGTTGAAGGCACGGTGAAGATCGCCACCGCAGCCGACCTGCTCGCCCGCTGCCGCAGCTATCTCTCCCGCAGCGACGTTGAAAAAATCGAACTCGCCTACCGCTACGCCGACGACGCGCATCTCGGCCAGTACAGAAAATCGGGCGAACCCTACATCACGCAC
The DNA here is from genome assembly GCA_003488465.1 of Sutterella sp. Classification (GTDB taxonomy): domain Bacteria; phylum Pseudomonadota; class Gammaproteobacteria; order Burkholderiales; family Burkholderiaceae_F; genus Duodenibacillus. The sequence goes on from DNLN01000143.1 coordinate 2,518, forward strand.
CCTCTAGCCGTGGCGACGATTCTTGCCAACTGGCACCTTGATGCAACCACGGTCTGCGCCGGCCTCATGCATGACGTGCTCGAGGACACGGGCGTAGCCAAGATCGAGATGGCCGAGCGTTTCGGCGTCGAAGTGACCGAGATCGTGGACGGCGTGAGCAAGCTCGACAAACTGCGCTTTTCCTCCAATGAGATCGCCCAGGCCGAGAGCTTCCGCAAGATGCTCCTTGCGATGAGCCGGGACGTGCGCGTGATTCTCGTCAAGCTCGCCGACCGTCTGCACAATCTGCGCACGCTCGGCATCATGCGCCCGGACAAGCGCCGCCGCATCGGGCAGGAAACCGTCGAGATCTACGTGCCGATCGCGCACCGGCTGGGCCTGAATCAGGTCTACCGCGAACTGCAGGAGCTCTCGTTCCTGAACATGTACCCGCGCCGCTACGAGATTCTGCGCGAGAACGTCATCATGAGCCGCGAGTTCCGCCAAAGCAACCTGCAGCGCATTCTTCGCGAGACGCGCAGCATCCTGCCCAAGCACCACATCATCGCCCAGGTCCAGGGCCGCGACAAGACGATCTACGGCATCTACAACCGGATGAAGGAGTCGCACCAGAGTTTCTCCGAGGCGCTTGACCTGTACGGCTTTCGCGTGATCGTGCGCACCAAGGAGGAGTGCTATCTTGCGCTCGGCGCACTGCATCAGCTCTACAAGCCCCTGCACCACCGCTTCAAGGACTTCATCGCCATCCCCAAGTCAAACGGCTACCAGAGTCTGCACACCACGGTGATCGGTCCCTACGGTACGCCCGTGGAATACCAGATCCGCACCCAGCAGATGCACCGCATCGACGAAATGGGCATTCTCTCGCACTGGATGTACAACGACGGTCTTGATAACGATCAGATGCAGGGCATGGTCACCGCGTGGATCAAGAGCCTCTTGGAGATCCAGCGCACGTCGACCGACAGCCGCGAGTTCCTTGAAAACATCAAGATCGACCTGTTCCCGGACCGCGTCTACATCTTCACGCCAAAGAGCAAGATCGTGAGCCTGCCCCAGGGCTGCTGCCCGGTGGACTTCGCCTATCAGATCCACACCGATGTGGGCAACAAGTGCATGGGCTGCAAGATCAACGGCGAAAAGATGCCGCTCAATACGACGCTCAAGAACGGCGACATGGTCGAGATTCTCACGGGACCCGATGCATCCCCCGACCCGGAGTGGCTCACGTTCGTGCACAGCGGAAAGGCCCGCGCCGAAGTCCGACAGTACCTGCGCAACCGGGACTTCTCCGAATCCGTGCGCCTTGGCGAAAAAGCCCTCACGAAGGCCGCCTCGGCCCAGAATCTGGACATCACATCCATCCCCGACTCGGTTTGGGAGAGCGCCCTCACGCCGCTTGGCGTTGCAAACAAGGAAGCGCTCTTTGCCGACATCGGCCTTGGCAGGCAGCTCCCAGCGGCCGTTGCCACACACCTCATCAACGCCATGCACGAGGCGAGCGACTGGTCAGCCGCAGCCGGCGCGACCATCGACGGCTCGGAGGGCGTCTCGGTGCAGTACGCCGGATGCTGCCACCCGATTCCGGGCGATCCCATCCACGGCTTCATGCATAAGGGCCATGGGCTCACGATCCACCGGACCGATTGCGAAAACTCCAGCAAGAGCCGCCGCAGCGATCCGCAGCGCTGGATGAACCTGTTCTGGAGCGAAACGATGGATGCCCAGGCGCTCTTTGACGTGCCGGTCACCTTGACGGTCACCGATGAGCGTGCTGCGCTTGCAGAGGTTGCGACCGAACTGGCCGCCGCCGGCTCGTCCATCATCGGCGCCTCGATCAACGACGACACCAAGCACGCCGACGAGCAGCTCATCACGCTGATGATCCGCGTGCGCAACCGCGCCCACCTGCATCAGATCGCAAGGGCGATCCTCTCGGTTCCCTCCGTTGAAAGGGTCGTGCGCAAGCTCGACGGCGATCGCGAATTCGAGTTTGTCGAGGACGAGGCCTAGTACGGCTGCTCGTTCGTGTAGGTCACTTCAATGATTTCCAGCGTTTCCACGCGCGCCGGATGCGTGATCGTCGCCGGCGTCGGCAGCCTCACCTGATCGCCCTCGCGTGCCTTGAGCAGCACGCGCGCAATCGGGCTGATCCAGCTGACGTCGCCGTGCTCGGCATCGGCCTCATCAATGCCCACGATGCGGATCTTGTGCTCGGTGCCCTCGGTGAGGTTTTCGTAGAGAACGGTTGCGCCGAAAAAGATCTGGTCGGTCGGAGGCCGGGAGCCGGGATCCACCACCTCGGCTGATTCGATGCGCTTGTTGAGAAAACGGATCCTGCGGTCGATTTCACGCAGTCGGCGCTTGCCGTACTGATAGTCGCCGTTTTCGCTGCGGTCGCCGTTGCTCGCAGCCCAGCTCACCACGGTCACCATCTCGGGCCGCTCGACATTGACAAGCTTTTCACGCTCCTCAAGAAGCCTGCGATAGCAAGCCTGCGTCATGTAATTCTTCGTATTGGCGGGCAGTCCGGGGAGCTTGACCTGCTCGTCATCGTCTTCTTCTGTGAACTTTTCCTCTGTCATTGTGTATCCCAAACAGATTTCTATTCTTCAGTAATCTCTCGCGTTCCATGTTCCATGGTCCGCAGGTAGTCGGAATAGCAGTACAGGCGATTGCGCCTGTTGCCTGTCAACTCTTTGACAATACCCAGTTTTTCCAGCCGGGCGAATACTTTTCCAATTGTGGCCGATGCCAACCCAGTCTTCTCACTCATGGATTTCATGGTCGCCACGGGCTTTTCCATGAGGGCTC
>DNLN01000043.1:0-3038 GCA_003488465.1 Sutterella sp.
GGGAGTTTGGGCTTGCGGCAGCCGCCTTTTTTTTTTGACGCGCCAGCACTGCGCGGGCAGACGCAATCAGTGGCCTTGAGGGCTCGCACAAGGAAGTCTGCCGCCGGCGGCAATGAGAGGTTAGTGCCGATTTGTTCGTGCGATTACAATGTACCGGAAAGAACTTATAGTTCAATTTTCCAGACATTCGGAATATCAGGAGTGTCCCATGCCTGCACGCTTCTTCCGGTCATTCTTCCAGCGCTCGGCGCGAGCCGTCCTTGCTGCATTCACCTCTTTCGTATTTGGCATCAGCGTCTGCCTTGCGGCGTCCCTGCCGGACTGGACCGTCATGGTCTATCTGTGCGCTGACAACAACCTTGAGGCCGCAGGTCTTGCCGACCTGCTGGAAATGGAGCAGGGCATCCCGCCAAACACCGAAATCGTCGTTCTGATGGACCGCCATCGCGGATTTACCAAGGCCATGGGCAACTGGACCGGCACCCGGCTCTATCGCGTGCGAAAGGCTCCAAAACGCGATATTTCAGCAGTTTCCAATCAGCTGGCCGATCATGCCATGCCTGCGGATTTCGTCTCGCAGGTCGTGGAGGACTGGGGCGAGGTTGACATGAGCGATCCGGCCAATGTCACCCGGTTCATCCAGAGGGCGGCCGCGCTCTTTCCCGCAAAGAATTACGCGCTGATTCCGTGGAACCATGGCGGCGGCTGGACCGGCATGCTGAGCGATGAGGATGGCGGCAGCGGCCGCTCCGGAAAGGGCAGCATGACGGTAGAGCAATTCGTGAACGCCGCATCGGTCGGCGCCCAGGTATTGCCCAAGCGCAAGTTCGACCTCATCATCTACGAGCTCTGCCTGATGGGGCAGCTCGATGTCATGCATCCGACGCAGCGCATCGCCGATTTTGCCCTGGCAAGCGCCCCGACCATTCCCGGACAGGGACTGGACTACCAGCAGGTGGTTCCGCTTTTTGGACAGGGCCTGCCGGTGCATGAGATGGTTCGCCGCATGGTCGACAGCAACATCGAGTACTACAAGCAGGTGGGCCGGCAGGCAGCGTTCTCCGCGTTCTATCTGCCTGCAATGACCGGCGTGATGAACAGTTACCGGAACTTCTCGCGCGAACTCGCCTCGTTGTCCAGCAGCCGGTACGTGGAGCTCACGCGCACGATCTGCTTTGCAACGCATTACGACAACCTCATCGAAGACTTGAAGCGCGGGCAGTACAGCATGTCGTCCGTCGATCTCTATGACTGGCTCGACCGCGTCGAGAATGAAGTGCCCGGAATACAGCCCACCACGGTGAGCGCGCTCAGGGAGCAGCTTCGATGGCTCGTCTACCACACCAAGGCAACGCCCAATTATCAGGAAAGCCGCGGCGTGACTGTTTATCTGCCGCTTCGCAGGGAGTACGAGAACAAGCGCTACCGCGCCACGGACTTTTCCAGACAGTCCGGCATGGCGGATTTCCTCACCGCCCTTTATTCGTCCCAGGAGCTCGCCGGAAAGGAGACTCCGCGGGTGGCGAACATTGAAATGGGCGTTCCGCGCCTGAAGTCCGGCCGCAACTCGACCGATCCCTCGGATTTCGACATCGTTCCAGTCCAGGACATCAGGCCGTTCGCCAACCGGGTCGTTCGCTTCGATGTCACCGGCAAGAACATTCTCTGGACGCACCTCATCGAGTTCTCGCTGCATGGCTCCGACAGATATGTGCACTACGTGCAGTTTGTCTCCGACACCACGTCCAAGAACAAGACGAAGAAGGGGCAGCCGACCAACGTATTCAGCTCGATCTCTCCGGTCTATCGTGACGGGACGACGACGCTGATGCGCGGAATCACAGGCCAGACCTACATGATCCTCTGCGGCAATCAGACCCAGCCGATCACGATCGAGAATCTGAGCACGTCCGGCCAGTTTGCCGACAACACGTCGATCGGCTACGCCATGTACACCGACCAGAGCCTGGGCGGCAGGGAGGTCCTGCTGCAGATCACGTTCAGCAACCGGATCGGCTTTCCGATCAGCATCCAGGCCGTCACGCAGAATCAGCAGGGTGGCTACCAGCTGCACGGCATTGAACTGAAGAACGACGGCAGGCTGCGTCCCATCATCCAGAGGATCGACAGCAAGGGCAGAACCGACCAGATTCCCGGACGGGCGATGCCTCTAGCCGGACAGCTGCCGTATCTCACGCTCGGCACGATTCCCGAGGGCGAGAAGGTTGGCTACATCGTGATGACTCAGACCGTTGACGGCAAGCAGGGCTTCGGCATAAGTCAGGTGCTGCCCGTGCGCTATGACAAGACGATGCAGACGCTGATCTCGCACACGCGCAAGAACCTGGAGACAGAGCTGCTCGGCCGCTACGCGATGATCCAGTATCACAAGAACGCAAAGGGCGAGATCACGGCCCTGCCGACCTTCCAGGTCCTGACTCTGGAAAACGGCAAGCCCATGCCTAGGTGGTCCTTCTCCAAGGCCGGAAAGGTCACGGGAAGCGGACGGCTCCTGTATTTGTCCTCAGCCGGCACGCCCCGGCTCAAGATGCATATGGATCCGGACATCAAGGGACTGCCCGTCGGGCCGACGATGCAGAACTGGTACGCATTCCTGAATGGAACCGGGAGGAACCGCGTCTGGTATCTGATCGAGGAGGATGTGGACACCCGCTGGGCGCTCTATCCACTCGAAAGCTATGAAGGCGGCTTTGCCGGAACCTGGGAGAGTCCGACGGAAAAGTGGATCTTCGGCACGGACGGCACGGTCCAGCTCACGCGCGACGGCCACACCGGCAGAGGAAGGTACTCGGTTTACGAGAACATCGTGAGGATGACGGGCATGCCGGGCGAGGAGTATGCATTCCATGTGGACGCAAACAAGACGCATCTGCTGCTCATCACCAGGCGAAGCGACGGCAAGGGCATGCTTTCCGATCTGAAGCGGGCCGGCGCGGCTCAGACCCAGTCCGGAGCTTCCCCGGTGCCTGAACCCCAGGTCGATCCGGCTCCAGCGACTGCGCCTGCTCCGGCACCGG
>DNLN01000043.1:3096-7312 GCA_003488465.1 Sutterella sp.
GCGCCTGCTCCGGCACCGGCTCCAGATCCTGTTCCGGCACCAGCTCCGGCTCAGCCCGTGGCGGGCGCGCCCTTCTGCGGCAGCTGGGTTGGTCAGAGCGAGGGGCGGACGGTCGAGCTTGTGATCGCGCCTGTTGGAGGCTCGCCTTTCTACGCGCTCTGGCTGAAGGGGGTTGAAGACGGCGAGCTTGCCGCGATCATGCGGCTTCAGAACCGTTCATTTGACGCCACGTTCTACAATGGAAAGCGCGAGGCCGTGCCTTACAGGATGCTGCGCTCGGGAATGGAGCTCAGCCTTCCTGAACGTCCGACGATCTTTTTCAAGCGCCGCTAGAGGGCACAGCCAAGGAGAGGGAAGATGCTAAGGAGCAATTTGCAGATCAGGCTGGCAGCGCTGCTTTGCGCAGCGGCAACGGGGCTTGGCGCACAAACGTTTGACGAAGGCTGGGGAGGGATCAATCCTTCCGTGCAGCCGGGAACAGCTCCCGAGGCGTCCACAGGGCCCATCGGTGCCGGAGCGCCCGCCGCAACACCAACTCCGACTCCTGCGCCACCCCCGACTCCGGTGTCCGGAGCGCAGGCGGGTGTCGAGCAGATGCTTCAGGGAGCCTGGTTTGGGCAGAACGGACAGAAGCAGATGCTGCTCATCATTCAGGGCAACACCTGCGGCATGGCTCTGAACGGCCAGCAGAAGTACGGCGTCTGGTCGGTTCAGGGAGACAAGTTCAACATGTCCTTCCAGGACGGCAAGCAGGTTACGTTCCAGTTTGTCCTCTCCGGGGACGAGCTGATTCTTGACCAGACCGTGCGGCTTCGCAGGCAGAACATGCCGAACATCGGCGGCGTGCCTGGAACGTCAGTGCAGCCGCCACCGGCACCGGATCCCGCGCCTGTCCCGCAGCCTGTGCAGCCTTCGCCCGGAGTCGGCGCCACGCCTCTTGAAGGCAGCTGGGTCACGACCCTGCCGATGGGGCAGGGTGTGATGGCGTTCCGCGGCAACCAGTACACCTTCAGCCTGAACGGGCAGATGGTTGAGGCCGGCACGTTCACGCTGGGGCAGGGCGTTCTCAACTACACGGTCACCATGGGACAGATGGCTGGCTCCTCGGGGCAGAACAGGCTCGTCATCCAGGGCAATCAGTTCGCCATGACAACCCCCGCCGGACAGATGTTTGTGTTCATGCGCTCGGGCGTGCAGGGGACGGCGCCGATTGGTCAGCCGCCCGTTGCAGGCGGGGTGACTCCGCTCGAAGGGCGGTGGGCTTTCACGGGCAATACGACAGGCAAGTACCTCATCACCGAGTATCGCGGCAACATGTTCTTCTCGTACTATAACGGCAGGCTGATTGAGTCTTCGCAGTTCCAGTTCTCAAACGGCCAGATCACTCACTACATGCTCTCGGGCGCCGCAGCGGGCAGCCGGGTCGTCATGAACTGCACGCTGCAGGGGAACCGGCTGGTGACCCAGGTCCCGGGACGCACGGCGGCGGTCTGGATCCGGCAATGACGGCATTCCAGAGCGGCCGTTAGGCCTGCATCTGCTCGAATCAACAGGAACTCCGGATTAGACATTCAAATCTAGTCCGGAGTTTCTTTTACCCTACGAAAAGCGACGGGGAGGCAGTCCGCTTTTAAAGAGCACGCGGAGCCATTGCTTCACCTGCTTGGGCAACAGGTCGAGGAGCCAGCTCTCAGAAGAGCGGCCGCGCCGAATCTTGAACTTATTCATCCGCATGAGCAGTTTGGTGGTCGAGTTGCCAGGGATTGACAACTTGGAGCTCGGCGCCAAGGCCTTGTGCTGCTCCAGATTGAAGCGGATCATCACGCGCAGAGCGGTGGCGATCAGGTACAGCAGGACCTTGCCGCGATAACAGCGCTCCTGGACGCGGAGTCGTCGGCCGTTGACCTCATTCTTCATCTGGGCAAAGCCCTGCTCAATACGCCAGCGCATGCGATACAGCCGGTTTTTTCGAGGGCTTCGCTTTTGCTTTCATGATAGCTTATGACTATGAATATCTTGTATAAATAATATTTTATCTATCTTTCGCCGTGCACTAGAATTACGCGAACCCCAATCAATCAGACGTCAGTCTGCAGGAGAAAAAATCATGAAATTCCGTTGCAAGGTTTGCGGCTACATCTATGAAGGCGATGAACTGCCTGCCGATTATGTTTGCCCGCTCTGCAAGAAGGGCCCGGAGGCATTCGAGGCTCTGCCCGAAGAAAAGCCCCAGATGAAGAAGTTCCGCTGCAAGGTCTGCGGATACGTGCATGAGGCAGAGGAACTTCCTGCCGACTTCGTCTGCCCGGTTTGCCACAAGGGTGCTGACGTGTTTGTTGAAATTGATGCTCCCAAGGCCAAGGCGGGGAGCCTGGAAGGCACCAAGACGGCTGAGAACCTTGCCGCCGCCTTTGCCGGAGAATCCCAGGCACGAAACAAGTACACGTACTTTGCCGAGGTTGCCCGGCGCGAGGGTTTCGAGCAACTTGCCGAAATCTTCCTCAACACGGCTCGCAATGAGCAGGAGCATGCACGCCTGTGGCTCGATCTGCTCGGCGGAATCAAGGACACGGCCAGCAATCTGAAGGCCGCCGCCGAAGGCGAGAATTATGAGTGGACCGACATGTACGACGGATTTGCACGTACGGCTGATGCAGAGGGTTTCCCCGAGATCGCCGCCAAGTTCCGCCTGGTTGCCGCCATTGAAAAGACTCACGAGGAGCGCTATCGCAAGCTGCTCAGCAACATTCAGATGAAACAGGTCTTTGAAAAGGGTGAGATGACCATGTGGGAATGCCGCATCTGCGGTCACATTGTGGTCGGCAACAAGGCCCCCGAGGCCTGCCCGGTGTGCGGCTACGCCCAGAGTTTCTTTGAAGTCCGCAAGACCAATTACTAACCCTTTCATTTCCGTCCGCTGACGCACACAGAGCGTCCGGACGGCTCTTCCAATCAGGAGAAAACGACATGGCTAAGCCCCTGGACATGAATTCCAAGACCGCCAAGAACCTGGCCGCCGCCTTTGCTGGCGAATCCCAGGCCCGCAACAAGTACAGCTACTTCGCGTCCGTCGCCAAGAAGGAAGGCTATCAGCAGATCGCCGCCATCTTCGAGGAGACCGCGGAGAACGAAAAGCAGCATGCCAAGCTCTGGTTCAAGCACCTGGGCGGCATCGGCGACACCAAGGCCAATCTGAAGGCTGCCGCCGCCGGTGAGAACTACGAGTGGACCGACATGTACGAGACGTTTGCCAAGGAGGCCGACGAGGAGGGGTATCACGAGATTGCCGCTCAGATGCGCGGCGTCGCTGCGATCGAAAAGCACCACGAGGAGCGCTATCTGAAACTGCTGAGCAACATCGAGATGCAGCAGGTCTTTGCCAAGAGCGAGATCAAGATGTGGAAGTGCCGCAACTGCGGTCACCTTGTGGTCGGCAAGGAAGCTCCGGAACTCTGCCCAGTGTGCTTCCATCCGCAGGCATTCTTCGAAGTCGCGGCTGACAACTACTAATCGGCTGCCGCTCCATCCCTGAGGTTCGGGGAGGTTCGACATTTCCTAACGGCCGGAGGCGGTCTTTGCCGCTGTCTCCGGCCTCATTGTCTCAAGCAGTGCGGTGAGGCTGGGGGAGGACCACCGGGTGATCCTGGCAATCTGCGCTGCGTCCCCTGCAGACCATTTCTCCGCGACAGCGATGACCGTGATGCCGGCTGCGCTTGCGGCTCGAACTCCTTCAAGCGAGTCCTCAATGACAAGGCACTCGCAGGCCTTCAGGCCGAGCGCTTCAAGAGTCTTGAGGTAGACCTCGGGATCGGGCTTTTTGTTCCGAACGTCTTCCATGGCGAGAATGGATTCGAACATCTGCCGAAAGTGCACTCGCGATCGGATGTTCTCGTTGGTGTCCGAATAGATGTCCACGTTGGAGCGGCGTGTGGTGGTTGCAAGCGCAAGTCGCTTGCCGCGCGCCTTGAGTGCGAGTAGCAGTTCGGCCGCCCCGTCCTTGAGCATGACCTCCTGCGCGAGCATCTGTCGGGAGAGCGCGAACCGCTCCTTGTGAATCTGTTCGCCGCTCAGGTTGAGACCGAAGGTCCGGCCGAGATCGGTGCAGTAGCCGGTGTACGGATTGGGCAGGTTTCTGTGTCTGGCGATCGACTGCTGTTGGTATGCATGAAGTTCTCCAGGATCGGGCGTGCGGCCCGTGAGGCGGCGGATAAGCGTC
>DNLN01000162.1 GCA_003488465.1 Sutterella sp.
TGGCCCTGGGCGTGCGTGTGTCCGATGAAGGAGACGTTGCCCATGTCGGCGCCGGCATCGAGCGCCATCTGGATGCCGTCCCCCGTCTTGCCGATTCTCACCGAGGGGGTGAGTCCCGCCGGATCGCGGTGCAGCCAGTTGCGGACCTTGTTCGGATCGTCGCCGAAGCCGCCCGTTGCGAGGATCACGGCCTTGGACGAAATGGTGATCTCGCCCGACTTGCTCTTTGCCTTCACGCCGACGATCTCGCCCTTGTCGTTGCGGATGAGGCTTGTGGCCGGCGTTGCAAGACGCGTGTCGACGCCGAGTCTGTCGGCGTGATCCTTGAGCGCCTTCACAAGAGCCGCGCCGTGGTTCACGCCCTTGTAGTCGCCGATCACGTGCCAGGTCGGCAGCTTTCTCATCGACTCGTGGATGATCTGGAACTTGACGCCGTGCTTGGCGAGCCAGTCAAGGTTCTCGGCGCTGCCCTCGATGAAGTCGCGGTTCTTGAACGGATCAACGACGTAGAACTGCTTGTGCATCTGGTCGATGTATTCCTGGTCGCGCGTGAGCGGAATGCTCGCAAGGCGCTGCCACTCGGACTCGACGCCGTACAGACCTTCGGCAAACGCCGAGCAGCCTCCGATGAAATTGTTCTTTTCCAGAAGGATGACCTTCTTGCCCTTCTCGGCTGCCTGCACGGCGGCGGAAAGCCCGGCCGAACCCGCGCCGACGACGACAATGTCAGCTGCGAGCTTCTGGGCGGCGCCGGCCATTCCGGCAAGCGTCATGGCGGCCATGAGGGCCGTGAGACGAACTGTGATGCGATGGTTTTTTGTCATGAATGCACTCCAATGCGTGAGTCGTGTGATGACTGCCTTTCCAACTTATCACCGATGCGCCCGGGCAAATGTATGCAGGACAACAGTTGAACGGGGGCGAAGGCTGCGGGAGCGCTTTTCGGGGGCTTGCCTTGCTTTTGCTTAAGGAAATCGAACGCCTCGGCGGAGCAATGAGATTGAAGATTGCCGCCCGGGCCGATACCCCGCCCGGACCGATACCCCGCTCGGCCCGGGACTAGAATGACGGAGCAAGGCTTGCAGGAAAAAGGTTTGCGCGTTTTGTGTAACGGCGCGCCGACAGCAGGTTCTTTTCGACCCCTCTTGAGACACCATGTACTACTCATTGATCGGCGTTCTCGCCATCATCGTTCTGCTGATCGAGAACAGCGACATCCTTCTGAAACGGGATGTGGCCTTCGACAGCCGTGTCTGGAGGAGCTACCGGCGGTTTCTTTTTGCCGTTCTCGCCTATTACGTCACGGATGTTCTCTGGGGCTTGCTGGAGTCGCTGCGCCTGCCCGAACTGCTTTTTGTCGACACGACGGCGTTTTTTCTATCCATGGCGGCGTGCGTTGCGTTCTGGGTGCAGTTCATGGTTGCCTACCTGGACGGCGGTGCGAGGTTCCGCCAAATCTGCCGCGCCGGAGGGCTCTTGCTCGCCCTGCTCGTTGTCGCCCTCTCGGCCGTGAATGTCTTCACACCGGTGCTGTTCACCGTGGACGAGGCCGCGCGGTACACGCCTCTTGGTGGCCGGCATGCCGTTTTCGCGCTGCAGACGACAATGTTCATCTGGGTCTCCATCTTCACCATTCTGCAGCGCAAGGGAAAAACACAGCCGGGCAAGCTGCATCAGCGCTACAGGACGCTTTCGTTCGTGAGCCTGATCATGGCAGCCTTTCTGCTGCTGCAGCTGCAGGCTCCCTATCTGCCCATCTACACCATCGGCACCATGCTCAGCACCTGCAGGCTCAAGGCCTCGGTTCTGGCTGACGCATCACTGGAATTCACCAGGCAGAAGGCCGAGGCAGCTCGCGTCGAAGGCGTTCGCAAGGCCCTGAGGTCGCTGCTTGACCACATGCCCGGAATGGCCTTCACGAAGGACGCCGAAACGGGCGTGTATCTTGCCTGCAATCAGGCCTATGCCGACTATGTGCACCACGAGGGGCCGGCAAGGACGATGGTGGGCAAGACCGACGCCGATCTCTTTGACGAAAAGGCCGCATCCCAGATCGCCCGCGACGATCAGATCGCCCTGTCGATGGACGAGCCCTACGTGTTCTTCGAGGACGGCACGGACGGCGATGGGCATCCGCAGCAGCTGCAGACCACCCGATTGAAGTACCTTGACAGCGACGGCCGCACATGCATCCTCGGCATGAGCATCGACGTCACCGATCAGGTGCGCATCGAGCGCGAGAGCGCCATGAACCGGGAGGCTTATGAGCGGGCACGCAGTGCCGGCATGATCTTCAACCACATCGCCCAGGCACTTGCCCGCGGGTACTCCGATCTGTATTACGTCAACGTCGAAAGCGGCGAGTACATCGAATACAGCGTCGATTTTGTGAGCGGACGGCTCCGGGAGATCACCCGCGGCAAGGACTTCTTCTCTTCGGCCGCCGAGGACATCAGGCGCTTTGTCCATCCCGAGGACCAGGATCGGGTGCTCAAAGCCATGGACCGCACCGATCTTCTCGCCGA
>DNLN01000161.1:0-6539 GCA_003488465.1 Sutterella sp.
ATCTTTGTGTCAGCTCAAGCATTTCCTTGACATTGGACAGATCCCAGTCCTTGTCGGTTTGAAGCTGGTGCTGGGCGACAAACCCCTGAGCCTGCCCCTGATTCTCGCGAAGCAGATTGGGTCCGCCGCCCTGTTGGATGACCTGCTCCGCCGAAGGTTCATTGAGCCCCTGCTGCTGATTGACACCCGGCTGCTGGTTGATGCCCGGCTGCTGATTGATGCCCTGCTGCTGGCCGTTGTCAACTCCCTGCAGCTGTTCGGGCTGATTGCCGTTCTGAACCTCATTGGAGGGTTCGGGCATGACGTTGACGGGCCGAAGTCCTGCTACACCATTGGGCATTACTCGTCTCCTTGTACGGGGAAGTTCTCGGCAAAGTGCTCGCGCACGGTTCGCACTGCCCGAACAATGATTTCGATCCAAGCCGACAGTGCGTCGACCGAGGAGATGGTGAGGGCGCTGCGCCTGTCGATTGCAAGGACAAGCTGCGCATTGCCGTCAAGGGCAAGCGTGATGTCGCCGCAGGCTGCGCCGATGTCCGTCAGCTTCAAAAGGGCGATCGCCTTGGCTCCGGCATCAGGCTGCGTGAGCGGGCCGAAGCCGCCGACCGGACTGAAGATGAGTACGTTGTCGGATTCGTCCAGATAGCGCAGGTTGATCAGGACCTCGTTGTCAACGAAAAACGAAACCGTGTCGGTTTGCTCATCGGGCTCAAGGTGCTGGCCGTTCAGGTCCGAGAACTCCTTGAGAATCTGCAAGAACTGTTCCCTAAGCATAGAGGCTGCTCCTTATCTGCCAATCTGTGATGGTCGACGCAAAATCATCGATGCTCTCTTCAAGGGCGGCTTGATCCGGGAATTCGGCGAAAAGGCGCCGCTCGGTGAGGTAGAGCGCGTCATCGGGGCCGATCGAGAGGGTTGCGCCACGCGTTGCGTGCCAGAAGAAGTTTCCTTCCAGGACGGCTTTGGCGAATTCCCCGGCGCGGGGCACGTCGGCGAGCTTGAGCACCCGGGCGCGCATGATCATGGACGCAGGGTCGTTCGGAACGGGGATGAACAGAAGCCGAGCCGAGCCCAGATCAATGCTGATCGTGTTTCCGGAGAGTTCGGCCGCATCGGGATGCAGCGCCTTGAGCAGCGCCTTGAAGTCGGTGAAAAGGTGTTCCATAGTTGCTCAAAGTGGAGTCCTGGACCAGACGGTTTTTGAGGTCTGACCTCAGGGTTTTCAAGTTGTGATACCCCATTGTAAAGCCCTGTTTTGCAATGCGGCAAGTGGTTTTCAATCAAAATAAACAGTCTTATGTTTTTAGACAGTAATTGGGTATTGGAAGAGGCGGAATCTTCTCGGCTTATTTGCAAAAAAATTAAATAGCTCGGAAAGTTATGAGCGCGAGCTGGGAGAGAAGACTAAGCGGGAATGGAGGGATGAACGTGGGGAATTCGCTTCAAGACGGCTGTAGCACGAAATTTAGATGTTGCTGCTGGCTGTGGAGGGAACAAGAGAAGCGAGTGTTGATGCATTCAGCCGGCTTCACCCATTGCGGGGCCTGAGACCAGGGCGCAGGAAACCGCTTCACCCGACCGCATCTATGACTCGTTCAGAAAGATCGCGGTAGTCAGAGACCGCCTGCTGCCTTTGCAGGATGACAAGGGGATCCTCTACGGTGGCGTTGAGCAGTTCTTGCTGGATGAGAAGTTTTTGGTCCGCTGAGAAAAGGGAGGCGCATTATTTGCCAAGCCCATAGCAGGCGGGCTCGGGTATTGCTTTTGCCTGCGACATCGGCCGTGTATTGCCATATGGTTAGGGGAAGAAACTGCTGTCAGGTTTTGGTTAATCCAAAAGCCGTTCCAGAAAACTCCTATGCAGATCTGACAAGTAGGGGATACACAGGGCGATCCGTGGCGATGTCGCAAGGCTACCGAGTTCGCCCGACGGATTGGTGTTCCCCGTATGCGAATTTCTCACATTACTAAAGGGCAAAGGCCTGTCACTGCTGAAATGGCGTGTCTCTTTGCCAAGGCGTTCAACTAGTCCCCCTGTTGTTGGCTTGGCCTTCAGTCAGACTATGACATGAAGGTTGCATCCAAAAAGTTGGAGTCAAACCAGGCTGAGATTAGGCCTGTCTGTTTGCGTAGGTGACCGTAAGTCGTTGATTCTGACGTTAAGATCGCGCTTGTTCCCCAACAAGGGCTAAAAGAACAACCCCAACACGAAGAAGGAAATCTCTGCAAATGGCTGAAAAAGAACTTCAGCAAAACTGTCCGTCCGAGATCCCCACGGAAGAACTGCTCAAGATGCGCGAGGGCATGACAGCCGAGCAGATGGCGCTGCTCATGGCACAGATCGCGGTTCCTTATCTCCAAGAAAATCTGCACATGGCGATGTCGGTGATGGCAGCGACGCAAATTCTGTTTCAGCAGCACGGAATGAGCGACACCGATGTGGGCATTGCGCAGCTGCAGGCGACGATGCTTGCGGAGGCTGCCGCGATGTGCGAGACGCTGATGCAGACGCTCCCCGTTGTCACGAACAAGGAAAACACTCCTCTTGAGACGGTTGAAACCGCACGGGCTGAGATGGAGGAGCTTCTGCGCCGCCGCGGCAAACTGCAGGAAGTGAGCGCCCGGTATGAAGACATCAAGCGAGATTTGCTCATCAAGCATTTCGAGACAATTAGCTCGGCGGGCGACAGCGAAGATGTGAAGATCGTTGCCAGGCAACTTGCCGAGTCCTTGAACGGTACTGGCGTTTGCGGTCCGGCGAAGGGAAACGCCTGATCCAGACGCCAGGTATATCCGCTAAACAGTAGCGGCATGGGTTATGTGGCAACTTACTGAATTTCTTATGTAATCTCGTGCCCGCATTGTGTGCCTTTTTGCGGACCGATTCAGTAATTGAGGCTGTCGGGCTTCAGTAGGAAATCAAAGAGGTTAAGGATCAGGACGCCTTCTTCGTTGTAGTGGGTGGGCAAGCCCTTGGTGACAATCACCTTTTTGAACGCATCATGGGTTTTGAGCAGAGACAGCTCCTCCTGATGCTGCTTTTCCCTGGTCGGCAGGGCAAGTGCCGACTGGATGTAGATCCGTCGCGATCCCATGTTGCAGACAAAGTCGATCTCCAGCTGCTTTTGGGTGCGCTTCCCGTCCGTCGTCACGACATGTTCGACCATTCCGACGTCCACGCTGTAGCCCCTGGCGAGCAGCGTGTTGTAGATGGCGTTTTCCATCAGGTGGGTCTCCTCAAACTGACGGAAATTGAGCCTTGCGTTCCGAAGGCCGGGGTCAGCGAAATAGTATTTCACCGGGAAAGAGAGATACCGCTTTCCCTTGACGTCAAAGCGTTTGGCCGGGCTCACCAGAAAAGCATCCTCGAGATACCCGAGATAGCTTTGGATGGTTGTCGGATGAATGTTCGATCCCTTGACGGTCTTGAACGTGTCAGCGAGTTTCTTTGGATTGGTGAGTCCGCCGATCGACGAGGCGAGGATATCCACTAGGTCACCAAGGTTTTCGGCGCTCCGTATTCGGTTCCGCTCCAGGATGTCCTTCATGTAGACAAGTTCAAACAGATCCTTGAGGTAGCGCTCTTTGTCCTCGCGCGCGCCCATGGAAAGAAGCTGGGGCATGCCTCCGTACGCAAGGTATTCCTGCCAGCCGGTTTCCTTGTCGCCGGGCCAGGCCTGCATGAATTCGGCAAAAGACAGGGGGTAGAGCCGGATCTGGTCCCCGCGGCCGCGGAACTCGGTGATGATGTCTTTGGAGAGAAACCTGGCGTTGCTGCCTGTGACGTAAACATCGACGTTGCTGCGACGAAGCATCGAGTTGAGGATCTCCTCGAATTGATGGACGAGCTGGATTTCATCGAGCAGGAGGAAATAGGACGAACTGTCCCGGATGCTCGAAGTGAGGAACGCGTAGAGAGCATCGGGATCCCGGTAGGCTTTGTTGGCGCGGTCATCGAGCGAAAGCCGCACGATGTGGTCCTCTGGGATACCGGCCTCCAGCAGGTGACGGTAAAAGAGCTCGAAGAGTAGATAGGACTTCCCGCAGCGGCGGATTCCGGTGACGACTTTGACGAGCCCGTTGCCCTTTTTCCGGATCAGGATGTCCAGGTATGCGTCTCTTTTCATGATGAGCCCGGATCGATCTATTGAAAAGTTAGTCGTATTTTTGACTTTGTTTTCAGAGTATACGCAATTTGGAGGGCTCATACTGAAAATTTAGTCGTATTTGCGACTGAGGTTTCGGACAATAAGCGCCTCTCTGGTGCGGATAGCTGTGTCACAGCGAAAATTTAGTCGTATGTACGACTGAATTTTCAATAAGCTGGCTAGTGCTCTTCCCGACGCCACCCTTGCGGAACCTATGCAGGGCAGGGATCAAGCCCGACAACGGGTCTCCCAAACCCTATCAAGTCTGGGAAAAAGTGTTAAACGAATCAAACGATCTACGTCTACCCGTCAAGAAACCGCCTAATCAGGGCGGGTTTCGTTTGTTGAGTTTGCTCTAGCCTGAATTTGGAAAGTTCTCGTGAGGGGGCATCAGGCGGTTGCCTTGTTTCGGATCGCGGAAGCCGTTTCCGCCACGCTCCTCATCTGCCTTTGAAGCGCTGGATGGTATGTTGTATCTAATTGGAAAAGAATGAATTTTTGACCTTTTGTGAGGTCGCTTGACTGCGATTGAGAATGCGTTGATGGTGCCCGGAGCGGGAATCGAACCCGCACGCCGAAGCTGCGGATTTTAAGTCCGCTACGTCTACCAATTCCGTCATCCGGGCGCCGGGCGGGATTCTACACCAAGCGCCGTCCGCCCATGCCCGCCGGGTCTCGGGCAACTACAATGCCTGACAACTGAAATACAAGGAGACATGCATGTCTTGCATCCTCATCCGCAGAGCGGACGTCTACGGCCCGGAGCACCTCGGCATCAATGACCTTTTCATCGTCAATGACAAGATCGTTGCCATGGGGCCGGATCTCGTGATCAACGTGCCGAAACTCGAAGTCTTTGACGCGAAGGGCAGGGTGGTCATGCCCGGAATCATTGATCAGCATATCCACGTGACGGGCGGCGGCGGAGAGGGCGGCCCCGTGACGCGCTGCCCGGAGCTGAAGTTCTCCGATCTTGTGAAGGCCGGCACGACTTCTGTGGTCGGCGTATGCGGCACGGACACCGAAACGCGCAGCATCGCCAACCTCCTGGCCAAGGTGCGGGCGCTCGCGAGCGAGGGCGTCTCGACCTGGATGTGGACCTCGAACTACGCCATGCCTCCCACGACCGTGACGGGAACCGTCCGGCGCGATCTGCTTGCGATCCCCGAGTGCATCGGCGTGAAGATCGCCCTGGGCGATCACCGCTCGAGCTTTCCCACCGAGCAGGAGGTCATGCATCTGCTCTCCGACATCCGCGTGGGCGGAATGATTTCCGGCAAGACCGGATTCCTTCACATTCACCTCGGGGACATGGGCAATGTCGCCTACGACATTCTCGACGGCTGCGTGAGCCGCGGCATGCCGATCAAGCACATCCGTCCGACGCACTGCCAGCGGCACCCGGAAACCTGGGCGCGGTCTCTTGCTTTTGCAAGGCGGGGCGGCGTGATCGACCTCACCTGCAGGATGGGCATCCATGGCGATGCGGCGCATGCGGCGGCCGACGCCCTCGGGGCGGGAGTTGCGGCCGAAAGGATCACCCTGAGCACCGACGGCTACGGCTCCATGCCGAGGTTTGACGAGAAGGGCGAGATGGTGGGCCTCACCGTCTGCCCCGTCACGGCGATCTGGGACGAGTTCAAGACGCTCTCCGAACTCTGCGGCCTGGAGCGGGCGATCCGGTTCGTGTCGACGAACCTCGCGCTCAACCTCGGCCTGTCCGGCAAGGGAGTGATTGCCGAAGGAGCCGATGCGGATCTGCTCATCCTTGATGACGCGATGGACAAGACCGAAGTGATGGCGCGCGGCAGGTTCCTGATGCGCTCAGGCGAAATCCTTGTTCGCGGCACGTTCGAGGAGTGACCGCGCGGGGCGTCCAATGTAAACTTACCGATTGCCCCGGGCTGATAGAATCCGCCCCTTTGCGACACAGATGATTTGAAAGTCGCACCGGGTTCCGGTGCGACCATAAGGTAGGAGCTTTCAAGTGAAGCGTATTTATCCTCATCCCTTCTTTGCCCGTGAGGGCTGGCCGATGATCGGCATCGCGCTGATCGCTGCGCTTGCCGTGCATGTTTTCGTCGGAGGCTTCACCTCGCTGCTCGTCTGGATCCTGGCTGCATTCGTCGTGCAGTTCTTCCGCGACCCGGCCCGCGAGATGACGCGCGATCCGCTCGCCGTCGTCGCTCCCGTTGACGGGCGCGTGATCAAGGTCGAGGACACGATGTGTCCCTACACCGGCGAGCCCGCAAAGCTCGTCTCGATCTTCATGAACGTGTTCAATGTGCACAGCCAGAAGGCTCCCGTTGCCGGCAACATTGAGAAGATCGAGTACTTCAAGGGGCGCTTTTTCAATGCCGCCCTTGACAAGGCGAGCGAGCAGAACGAGCG
>DNLN01000161.1:6656-7138 GCA_003488465.1 Sutterella sp.
CTTGTCGCACGCCGTATCGCCTGCTACAAGACGATCGGCGAGAACATCGAGAAGGGCGAGCGCTACGGCTTCATCCGCTTCGGCTCGCGCGTTGACGTGTATCTGCCGATGCACGCCGAGGTCAAGGTCTCGATCGGTCAGAAGACGATCGGTGTGAGCACCGTGATCGCCAACATGAAGCAGCTGCCCGACGGCGAGTAGGGCGCTGCTCAAACAAAAGGAGGCCAGCTGATGGCTGTCAGACGTGTTCGTCGGCGTCCTGCGCGCACGCGCTTCGTGGAGGCCGGTCGAAAGAAGATTCACAAGGTGCGCACGCACGGACTGTTCCTGCTGCCGAATCTGTTCACGACGGCGTCGCTCTTTTGCGCGTTCCTGTCCATCGTCCAGGCGATGGATGGAAACTTCGGTCTAGCTGCGGCGATGATTTTCCTGTCGATGATCTTTGACGGCATGGACGGACGCGTTGCGCGACTTACGCACAC
>DNLN01000036.1 GCA_003488465.1 Sutterella sp.
TGCTTTGCAGAAGCCTGCTAGACCTCGGCGCTGTCTCCGCTCAAAGCAAGTGCAAGCTCACGAACGCTTTCGGCGTAAAAGAAAGCCCGGTTGTACTGCAAAAGCGCGGCAAAATTGACCGTCCCAAGTCGCCAGAGCGTATCTCTTTTTTCCATTGGCAGTTCAATCGGCAGGTCGACAACCATCACTGCCGTTTCCGGTGGCGCGTTCATGGGCTCAGCGACTCGTACCCCGGCATCAAGTGCGTTCTGAAGCGTGGTCGTCAGCGTGGCCGAGCAACAGCCAAGGCGCATGGCCGTGGCCATGTTGGTCTCACACTCCCAGACAACTGGCAGTTTCTTATCCCAGCCGTAATGGTGCAGGAAGTTGGCGACCGACCCGATGGCATCCGGGGCCGAGGTCCGAAGGTTGACTAAGCCGTCCTGGTCAAGATCCACACCAAGTTTGAGAATGTTGGTAGGCATGAACTGACACAGGCCGATTGCTCCCGCAAAACTGCCGTAGATCTTGTGTGGCGCAAGCCCCCTCCGGATGCAGATTTTCAGAAGTGCGCAGAGTTCGTCTCTGAAATATGCCGAGCGTCTCGTGTAGTCAAAGGACAGGGTGGAGAGTGTATCGATCACCCGGTATCTGCCCATGTTCTTGCCGAAGGTGGTTTCGATTCCGATGATGCTGGCAATGATTGGAGCGGGAACCTGCCAGCGTTCTGCAGCGTACCGCAGCGTCGGAGCGTATTGCTCAATGAATCGGCGGCCACGATAGATGCGTTCGGCGTTTACAAATACCTGCTTGTGAGCGAGCCAGTTGCGTGGCTTGGGTGAAGCCGTGAGGGCTGGTTTTTTCATGATGCGCTCGGTACGTCCGGCATACCGGGCACGGGAGAGCGCTTCAAGGATCCAGGCGACTGAGAGCTCAGGATTTTCGGCTGCGACGATCTCTGCCCAGGCCTGCACCTCAGGCCGCCTGTGGTAGGGCGTCCATTCGTTCTGCTCGGACAGGGCAAGCGAGGGTCTGAGCAGACAGAGCCCGGATCCGGCGATGAAGAGTCGACGAGAGAGGGTCATGAAAATACTGGGGGTCAGCAGGTCGAAAATCCGTGTGAAAACACTCGCTGCAACGTACAATAAACCATTGCAACTGTTTTAATGCATCTTAGCGCAACCGGATATGGCTACTGGCTTTTACTCTCATGACTTGAGCGTCGTTTACGATCAGGGGCAGGACAGCCCTGAGCGTCCGCAGCGCGTTGCGGCGATTGAAGAGCAAATGCTCGTAAGCGGGCTGTCGCGTGTCGTTGTGCCCATGAAAAGCACTCCGGCAACATTGGCCGATGCATTGCGCGCGCATGATCTGGACTATCTGGAAACGCTCAGAGCAAGTGCACAGGGATCTGAAGGTGTCAGGATTTCCGAAGACACGCGGCTCAACGCGCAGAGTTTTGATGCTGCGATGAAAAGCGCTGGCGCTGCGATTCAGGCTGTGCGTGACGTTGTTGCCGGAAAACTTACAAACGCTTTTGTCTGCGTGCGTCCGCCCGGACACCACGCTGGCCGCTCGTTCGGCCACGGCTTTTGCCTCATCAATTCGGTTGCCTGCGCAGCTCTTGCCGCATTGGAGACTCTGGGGCTGAAGCGCGTTGCGATCCTTGACATTGACGTGCACCGTGCAGACGGCACCGAGGATATCGTCAAGAACGATCCCCGTATCAAGCTTTTCAATCTCTTTCAGGCAAGTGCTTTTCCCTTTGGATTGCCTCCCGCGACGAGCGAGTCCATCATTAACAATCCCCTTGAGGATGGTGCCGATGGAAGGGATGTGCTTAGTGTCATTGAGCGAGAATGGCTTCCGGCGCTTGCTGATTTTGCCCCGGAACTCATCCTTGTTTCAGCAGGCTTTGATGCCCACCGGGATGAAAAGCAGGCTCTGCTCAAGCTCACGGAATTTGACTATTCGCTCATCACCGAGGATATCCTCCGGGTCGCTCATGCGCTCTGCAGCGACAGGATTGTGAGTGTCCTTGAGGGCGGCTACACTCTGAGTTCGCTCGCTCGCTCGGCAATTTCCCACATCACCACTCTGGCTCGGGGTTTTACGGAAATTCCCCTGGCACCTGAGTCTCCGGTGCCTGATCAGGCCTAGAGGACGATGGAAATGAGAAACAGTTTTGGAATGTTACGGTTATTCGAATCGGCATCATTGATCGGTTTCTCGGTTGCTCTGCTTGCAGGATGCCAGACGGCGGACAACCCTTATGCATACAGCTACAGCGCTCGCTCAGGCGGTGAACTGTGTCTTGTGCGCAATCCTGCCAACAGCGAAACGGCAGTTTTGCAGCTGAAGGCTGCACTGCGCGAAAAGGGACTTTCCGTGCGTGAGGTGCGTGCCGCCGCCTTCTGCGAAGGTGCGTGCCTGCGCTTTGCGACGGAAGGCCCAACGCAGATGCAGATTGATCGGGCAGCCCTCTCGCTGGAAGAGGACGGCGCTGTCAAGCACCGCGTGCACTGGGAGAAGCAGGAGAGCACCGGGCTGGTCATTCAGGACAGCACCCAGGCGATCCACGAACTTGTGGACCGCATGTTCCCCGAGCCTACGCCCTGGGAGACGCGCTAAGGCCTAGCGAGCGGAACGCTTTCGGCCCAGATCCGGACGGCCTCTGAGAGGAATCTTTCGACGCTGACTGCGCCGATTTGGGGAAATCCCATCATCTTCCAGACAAGTTCAAGCGTTGCCAGCGGATCATCGACCGGAACCGCCTTTGCCTTGTTTTGCTTGCTGAGCTTGTTGCCCGCTGCATCGGTGATGAGCGGAATGTGCATGTAGCAGGGCTCCGGGCATCCTAATGCCTTTTGCAGGAGGATCTGACGCGGCGTGTTGTCGAGAAGATCCTGTCCCCGGACAATATGCGTGATCCCCTGAGCGGCATCATCGACAACGACCGCGAGCTGATAGGCCCAAAGTCCGTCTGCACGGCGGATGACGAAGTCTCCGACTTCATTGAGAACGTCCTGCTGGAAGCGGCCGCAGAGGCGATCTTCAAAGGAGATCACGGTCGGGTGGTCGATCCGGAAGCGGTAGCTGCGAATCGCCGCTCCCCCCGTCCCCGCTCTGCAGGTTCCAGGGTAGACGCCGGCAGGCAGGCCTGCGGCCGCAGCCGCCTGGGCGATGCTTGTCCTGGAACAGGCGCAGCCGTAGATCAATCCCGCTAGCTGGAGCTGCGCGAACGCCTGCTCATAAAGGGCATGCCGCATGCTCTGCCATACGACCGGCAGATCACTCTGCAGATGGAAGGCCTCAAGTGTGCGCAGAATATCGCGGTCTGCGCCGGGGACATCTCTTGGGGGATCGATGTCCTCGATGCGAACCAGCCATTGCCCCTCGTGGGCCCTCGCGTCAAGCCAGCTGCTCAGTGCGCAGGCAAGACTGCCCATGTGCAGTGGGCCTGTGGGTGATGGTGCGAAACGGCCGCGGTAGCGATTGGACAAAGCTTTCTATTCCTAGAAATCGGGGCGCATCCAATGCTGGAGTGCGCCCCGGTTGATCACGGATTGATGCCGTCAGGCGGTCTAGGCCGCGTCAGTCGGCTCGAACCACTTCGGATCGGTGTGGACCTGAACGAGGGGGCCCTCGTCAATGGCGGGCAGAACCGGTCTCGGACGGCCCGGGAACTTCTCGGGCTTGTAGGAGTAGGGTTCAACCAGCTCAGGGTTCGTATGAACCTGCGTGAGGCCAGCGCTGGCAAGCGCCTCTTCAAGGCCTTCTGCGATGTCGTGCGCCTGGGGAGCCTCTGCGTTCGCAGCATCAGGGGCGCTCTGGACAGGCTCCTGCTGAACCGCTGCAGGAGCGGCCTCGACAGGAGCGGTTTCGGAGATCGCCTCGGAGGCCGTCTCAGCGGCGGGAGGTTCGACAGCCGCTTCAGGCTCGACAGAGGCGGCGTCCTCGGCCTTGGCCGGCGTATCCGACATCACGGTCGTGACATCGGCCGAGTGCGTGGGACGGCGGCGACGGCGCGGACGGCGGCGACGGCTTTCCATCTCGATCACGGACTGCTCGTCGCTTTCCGGTGCGTCGCTTTCGCTGTCTTCAGCATCTTCGCTCGGAGCGAGAGGCTGGGCAGTCTTGGCAGGACGCGGCTGATGACGATCCTCATGGCGGGCCTGAGTGAAGATCTCATTGATGTCGTCAATGTTGAGATCTGCGGCGGGGGGCTGATTCTGCTCAGAGAGGGCTGCCGGAGCTGCTTCAGCGACTGCCGGATCGGAAACCTGAGCTTCAGTCACTTCGACGGCTGCCGGAATCTGTGTTGCTGCAGTCGCGGCAAGCGGCTGCGCCTGCTGGGCTTCCTGAGCCGCTTCGGGGCGGTTCTGGCGGCGCGATCTTCTCTGACGGCGCTCCTCGGGGGCGGGCGTCTGCTGCACTTCGGCATCAGGCTGAACGCTCTGCTGCAGGGACTCATCCTTCACAGGACGGACCTCCTGCTGGCGGCGCGATTCAGAACGTTCACGGCGGGGAGCCTTAGGCGCTGCGCTCTTTTCTGACTTTTCCTGCAGGGAAGCGGCTGCAGCCCCCTGGGTGCGCTCAGCGCGGGGCTGACGGCGGCGGTCCTCACGGCCGCTCTGGCG
>DNLN01000206.1:0-1104 GCA_003488465.1 Sutterella sp.
CTCCGGAACGGATGGCCGAAGGCAGACTATTGACGATGTCCGAGATCTGTCTGCCCTTCTCCCACTGCTCGGGGTTGTAGAACTCATAGTTGACCGTGAGGTTCTTGTGCACGCGGCGCTCGGCCGCGCGAGCCTTGTCGAGCATCAGGTCAACGTCGATGTTCTTGAAATCCCGCGGCGTGAGAACGTACAGGCCGCTGCAGATCTGAACGCGGTTGCCCTTGCCCTGACTCACAAAGAAGTTGCGCAGCGGATCGAACAGATTGTGTTCATCGTTCTGGATCTGATCGGCTCCCGAAATGCGGCGAAGAATGGCGAAATGATCGGCTTCAATCCGCCCGATCGCCTCGTCCTCACCGATTTTTTCCACGGCCCGGGCGGCCCAGAACTTGAGCAGCATGTCGCCTGCCGTGCGGCCGAGACTCTGGTTGATGAACTTGAAGTCCCTGATGTTGTTGTAGGCAAGCACATACCGCGCATCGGGATGCTGGGAAAGCAGCCGCGCCACCTGCTTGCGGAACCCGTTCACGTTGAGCAGCCCCGTGAGCTGGTCATAGTCAATGAGCCGGCGCATCCGCTCCTCCTGCTCGAGGTGCACCGCGCGCATCCGCAGCAAGACGATCACGATGAGGGCGGCAATGAGAAGAACGCCGAGCACGATGACGATGCCGTACTGATAAAGGTAGTCGCCGAAGTCGTACCGGTACAGGCGGCGCGTCGTGTAGTCGAGGATGACCGCCTGCTTGCGCGTGTCAGGCACCCGGGCGATGCCCTCATTGAGCCGCGCGATGAGCTCGCGGGCCCGGGCGCTCTCGAGCGAGGCGGCCCGGAAGTCCATCGAGAACATGGCCGCAGGCTGGATGGTGAGATCCGCATACGAGGGCTTTTGCAGCACATAGCTCCACACGTAGGAGTTGTGCAGGAGCGCATCAACCTGGCCGATCCTGAGCGCCTTCACGCTCTGGGCTATGTTCGGATACAGCGTGATCTGGATGCCGGGAAAGGCTGCGCGAACGGTTTCGGCAACGCCCGCCTGGGAGTAGAGCATGCCAACCTTGAGCTTGTTGAGCGTCGGGATCTCCTGAAAGCGGCTCGGCTGCGTCC
>DNLN01000206.1:1167-8284 GCA_003488465.1 Sutterella sp.
CGGCGTCTGAAAGAGATTCTCCGAAACGATGCTCGGCTTGCCCGAGGCGCTGCTCACCGCGCTGCCAAACGGCATCACGAGGTCGTAGCCGCCATTGTCCAGTGCGTCCTTGAGCGTGGCCTCCTCGATGAAGCGGAACGACACGCCTGAGAACCCGGCCTGATCCGCAGCGGCCTTCATCAGATCCACGCCGATGCCCACGGGCCTTCCCGATTTCGGATCGCTGTAAAAGATCGGGCAGCGCCCCTGCGGAATGCCGACAACCAATGTCTGGCCGCCCCCGGGCTCATCACCGGCACTCACCGGCGCAGGCAGCAGGGATAAAACCGCAGCGGCAAGAACGACGGGCGCAGCCAGGCGCGCGCAGAATCGCTTCAGCCGACAGCATCTGAGGGCTACGGCAGAAAAGAGTTTTTCTCCATTCTGTACGTGGTCTTTATGCATTAGTTGTTTTCCTGCTGTGTTGCGTCCGGCGTTTTCGCCGGTGCGGAAATGGTCGCCACTTTACCCGGCAATCATGCTTGCGAGACCGGGAACACTCTAATTATTGCAGAAGATTACCCGGGAGCCATCCTTCTTTGGATGGAGCCTCAGTCAGCCAGGATCGTGGCTGCCGCAAGAGCTGTGAAGATCACGGCCGCCGTGCGGTTCAGCCAGAACTGAACCCGGGGCGTGCGCATGCGGTCGGCTATGGAGCCCGCGCCAAGGGCAATGAGCCCGAACACCAGAGCCGTCGCCGCCATGAAGGTCACGCCGAGAATCGTCATCTCGACCGCAGTCTGGGCGCTCCCCGCCCCTTTCGTGACGAACTGCGGGAAGAACGCCAGAAAGAAGATCTGCACCTTGGGATTGGTGACGTTCATGATCGCACCGCGCCGCCAGAGTGCGGCATTGCTCATTTTCTCGGCCGGTCTTGCCGCGTCCGAGACCGGATGGCGCCAGCTCATGAACGCAAGGTACAGCAGATAGGCCGCTCCGAGAATCCTGATTGCCCAGAAAAGCGCCGGATTGGCCGCAACGACCGCCGCAACGCCAAGGGCCGCAGCCAGCGTCTGCAGCACAAGGCCGCTGATCAGGCCAGAAACCACCAGCAGCCCGGCCTTCGCGCCGAACAGGCTCGACTGCACCAGAACAAACAGGTTGTCGGGCCCGGGCGCTACGGCAAGCACGAGGCTTGCCGCGACGAAGGCGAAGTAGACCGAAAGCGTCATAAGCGGTTCCTTTCCTGCAAACAAGGCGCCTGAGAGTGCTCCCAAGCGCCTTGATTCATGTCAAGCGGATCGATCCGAAAACTAGCCGACCCAGACGCGCGCATTTTCGAACATGCGCATCCAGGGCGAGAGTTCAAGAGCGGTGCGCGGATGCCACGAGAGCTGCGTGAAGCGGTGGCTGCGCTCCGGATGCGGCATGATGATCGTGACGCGTCCGTCCGTGGTCGTCACCGAAGTGACGCCTCCGGCCGAGCCGTTCGGATTGAGCGGATAGACCTCGGTGGGCTCGCCGTTGCTGTCGACATACCGGGCGGCAACGAGGGCCTTGGCGGCATCCTCGGGGCTGCGCCAGAGCACCCGCCCCTCGCCATGCGAGTTCACGATCGGCATCGAGCTGCCCTCCATGCCCATGAACAGGATCGAGGGCGACTTCTCGATGCGCACCTGCACGAGGCGCGCCTCGAACTGCTCGGAGTTGTTGCGCACGAACTGCGGCCAGTTCTGGGCGCCCGGGATGAGGTCCTTCAAGTGGCTCACCATCTGGCAGCCGTTGCACACGCCGAGCGTGAAGGTGTCGGTGCGGGCAAAGAAGTTCGCGAACATCTCGGTAAGGCGCTCGTTGTGCAGAATGGTCTTCGCCCAGCCGCCGCCCGCCCCGAGCACGTCGCCGTACGAGAAGCCTCCCGCGGCCGCAAGACCGCAGAAGTCCGCGAGGTCGGCGCGCCCGGCAAGCAGGTCGGTCATGTGCACGTCATGCACTTCGAACCCTGCGCGCAGGAACGCCGCCGCCATTTCGTTCTGGGAGTTCACGCCCTGCTCGCGCAGAACGGCCATCTTCGGGCGGGTGTCGCCGGAATGGATGTACGGGCCGCTCGGATGCTCTTCAAGACTGAAGGTGGTCTTCATGTACAGGCCGCCGAAGTCCTTTCCGGTCTGCACCGCAAATTCGCTGTCGGCGCAGTCCGGATTGTCGCGGCCGCGGGCGATTTCGTGCGAGACCTCGCTCCAGCAGGCCATGAGAGCGGTGCGCGGCTCGTTGATGTAGCAGTTGTCTCCGGCCCACACTTCAAGCCGGTCCTCGCCGTTGAGCGTACCGATCTCAACGAAGCACTTGTCGAATCCATAGGCCGAGACTGCGCTCAGCACATCGTCCTTGCGGTCGGCGGGAACCTGGATGACTGCGCCCAGCTCCTCGGTGAAGAACGCGGCCATCGCGGCCTGGGCGTCCTTGGCGCCCTCGATGAGGCCGTCAAGGCGAACCGTCACGCCCTTGTGGCTGGCGAACATCATCTCGGCGAGGGTTGCCGCCAGGCCGCCGTCGCTGCGGTCGTGATAGGCCATCACGCAGCCGGCAAGCGTGAGCTTGCGAAGGAGCTTGACGAACCTGCGCACGAGCACAGCGTCATTGATGTCGGGCGCCTCGTCGCCAAAGCTCTGCGCGACCTGGGCAAGGATCGAGCCGCCCAGGCGGTTCTCCCTCATGCCGAGATCAAAGGCAAAGAGCAGGCTCGGACGGTCGTCGCGCAGCTGCGGCGTGAGCGTAAGACGAACGTCGTGCACGGGCGCGGCCGCCGAAGCGATGAGCGAAACGGGGCTCACGACGGACTTCTTCTGCCCGCCCTCCTGCCAGGTGGTGCGCATCGAGCAGGAGTCCTTGCCCACGGGGATCGAGACTCCGAGATCCTGGCAGAACTCGCTCGCGGCCTTCACGGCCCGGTAGAGCTTGCTGTCCTCGCCCTCGGTGCCGCAAGCGGCCATCCAGTTGGCCGAGAACTTGACGAACTCCGGATCAATGTCGGCGGCCGCGATATTGGTCATCGCCTCGCCGATCGCCATGCGCACGGCGGCAGCCGGATTCAGGACGGCAAGCGGCGTTCTCTCGCCGATCGCCATCGCCTCGCCCTGGAAGCCGCGGAAATTGAGGTTCGTCACGGCGCAGTCGGCAACCGGCACCTGCCAGGGACCGACCATCTGATCGCGGCACACGAGACCGCCGACCGAGCGGTCGCCGATCGTGATGAGGAAGGACTTGTTGCCCACCGTCGGGTGGCGCAGCACCTTCCTGAGCGCTTCGCTCATCGTCATGCGGCCGGCGGTGAAGGGCTCGTACTTCACGCGCACGCTCTTCACGTCGCGGTGCATGCGGGGCGGCTTGCCAAGGAGCACCTCCATCGGCATGTCGACCGCAGTCTGCTCGCCCTTGCGCCCTTCCACGACGAGTTCCCCGTCGGTGCTGATGAAGCCGAGAACGGCATACGGGCAGCGCTCGCGCTTGCAGAACTCGTCAAAGAGTTCGAGCGACGAGGGCGCGATGGCGATCGAATAGCGCTCCTGGGACTCGTTGCACCAGACCTCGAGCGGGCTCATGCCCTTCTCCTCCACGGGCACCTTCTCGAGCGAGAGCTTGGCGCCGTGTCCGGAGATGTCCGCGAGCTCGGGCATGGCGTTCGAGAGACCGCCCGCGCCGATATCGTGAATGGCAAGAATCGGGTTTTCGTGTCCGCACTCCCAGCAGCGGTCGATGACCTCCTGGGCGCGGCGCTGCATTTCGGGATTGCCGCGCTGCACGGAGTCAAAGTCAAGGCTCTCGGCGTTCGAGCCGGTCGTCATCGAGGACGCGGCGCCGCCGCCAAGACCGATGCGCATGCCAGGTCCCCCGAGCACGATCATGAGCGTTCCGGGAGGCAGCGTCGACTTGATGGTCTGATCCTCGCGGATGTTGCCGATGCCGCCCGCGAGCATGATGGGCTTGTGGTAGCCGTAGCGCGTTGCGCCGATGCGCGCTTCGAACGCGCGGAAGTAGCCGAGAATGTTCGGCCGGCCGAATTCGTTGTTGAACGCCGCCGCGCCGATCGGACCCTCGGTCATGATCTGACGGGGCGTAGCAATGCGCCCGGGCGCGCCGTAAGGTGCCGCCGGCTCTGCATCCGGATCGTTCGCATCGCGGTCGTTCTCCCAGTCCTGCTCATGGCCGGCAAGGTGCAGCGCCGAAACGGAGAAGCCGCACAGGCCCGCCTTCGGACGGGCTCCGCGGCCCGTCGCACCCTCGTCGCGGATCTCGCCGCCCGAGCCCGTTGCGGCTCCGGGGAACGGGCTGATCGCCGTCGGGTGGTTGTGGGTCTCGACCTTGAACACCGTGTGGCAGGGCTCGAGCCGCTCTTCATAGACTCTGCCGAACTTATCCTGGGCGCTCGGGCGAGGATACATGCGCGTCACGGTCGGGCCTTCGAAGACGGCCGCATTGTCCGAATAGGCGACGATCGTTCCCTGAGGCGCCTTCTTGTGCGTCTCGCGGATCATGCCGAAGAGGGTCTTTTCCTGCTTGACGCCGTCGATTGTGAACTGGGCGTTGAAGATCTTGTGGCGGCAGTGTTCGGAATTGGCCTGGGCGAACATCATGAGCTCGACGTCCGTCGGGTTTCTGCCCTGGCGGCTGAAGGCGTCCACGAGATAGTCGATCTCGTCGTCCGAAAGCGCAAGTCCCATCTCGACATTGGCCCTGGCAAGCGCCGAGCGGCCGCCCTTGACGATGTCCACGACGGCCATCGGCTTGCCGGGAATGTCGGCAAAGAGCGTTTCGGGGGCGGCATCGGCTCCGAGCACGGTCTCGGTCATGCGGTCGTGCATGCAGGCCGAGAGTGCCTGAACCTCATCGGCGCCAAGCGTCTGCGTCTCGCAGAACTCGATGTTGTAGAGAATTCCGCGCTCGACGCGCAGCACGGCGCTCACGCCGCAGTTCTTGACGATGTCGGTCGCCTTGGATGCCCAGGGGCTGATCGTGCCGAGGCGCGGCACGACCATGAGCTGAAGATCGCCCCTTGCGTCGGGCGCTTCAAAACCGTAGTCGAGCAGCGCGCGAAGGCGCGCGTTGTCCTTCTCGCCAAGCGCTTTTCTGGCAAGCACGAAGTGCACGAAGCGGCCGGAAACGGCGCTCACTGCTGAATTGACTGCCTGAAGCTGCGCAAGAAGACGGTCTGCACGGAATTTGGAGAGTGCGCTCGAACCGGCGAGCTTGAACATCACGGGATCCTGAGACATGCGTGTGATCTCATAAAAAGAAGTCGAAATAAAGGCAAAAGCCCCTTGTGGAGGCTCTTGACGAATTCAAAAATTATACGGGGGGCAAGTGCAAAAAGCGCCGCCCCGTGCCCCTGTTGGCGGTTGGGAGAAACCGACCTAGGCATCCTACCTAGCGGCGGTTCCGCGCATTGCGTTTCGCCTTTGCCGCGACCGCAGAAAAGGCTCCGCGGAGCCCTGGCCGATCTCTATGGAACGACTCTGCATTTGCTGCCCCACGCGGCTAAAATGTTCAGATTGCGCCGAGCAATTTGGCATAGGCTGAACAAACTAATTTCATGAGAACAATCTCGAGGAGCTAACCGACCATGAGTCAGCAGATTTTGAG
Source organism: Sutterella sp. (assembly GCA_003488465.1). GTDB lineage: Bacteria > Pseudomonadota > Gammaproteobacteria > Burkholderiales > Burkholderiaceae_F > Duodenibacillus. Next base: position 6,784 of record DNLN01000206.1, read on the forward strand.
TCCTGAGGAACTGATGCAGCTTGAAGAGCGCTGCGCGAACAAGCTTGGCGAAGGCGAGCTGATGCGCCGTGCAGGCGCCGCAGTGGCCGCAACCGTGAGAACGCTTGCCGAACCCGGTTCCCATGTCGTCATCATCTGCGGTCCTGGCAACAACGGCGGCGACGGCTTTGCCTGCGCCCTCTCGCTCAAGTCGATGGGCTTTCGCGTGACCTGCGCCCTCATCGGCGTCAAGGAGCCAAAGACCGACGAAGCCCGCGCCATGTTCAACGCCTGGGTGGCCGCCGGCGGCGCCCTGGTCGAGGACCCCTACAGCGCCGACAAGGCCGACGTGGTCGTCGACGCACTGTTCGGCACGGGACTCAAGAAGGCCCTGAGCGGCGACTATCTGGATGCGGCAATGTGGTTCAACGAGCGCCAGGCCGCGCATGTCTCGATCGACATTCCTTCCGGACTTGACGCCCAGACCGGCAACTGGGTGGGCGGCATGAAGGGCTGCATCGCCGACATCACGGTCGCAATGCTCTGCCCCAAGGCGGGCTGCTACATGAATGACGGCGCCGACGCGAGCGGACGCATCCTGCTCGAGGAGCTCGATGTCTCCGTACCCCTGTCGACCCTGGACGTCATCGACACCGACGATTTCCGTCACGTTCTGGAGCCGCGCGCCCGCAACTCGCACAAGGGCACGTACGGACACGTCGCCGTCGTGGGCGGCGAGAAGGGTTTTGTGGGTGCCGCCCTGCTTGCCGGCCGCGCCGCGCTCAAGCTCGGCGCAGGCCGCGTCACCGTTGAGCTGCTTGCCGAGAACGCCCCTGCCGTTGATCCGGTGTGCCCCGAACTCATGCTCGCGGCCGAGCCGATCGACCTCACCAAGACCGACTGCAACGTCGTCGGCTGCGGCATCGGCTTTTCCGAACGGGCCAAGGAGCGCGTCCTAGCTGCAATCGCCGCACCCGTGCCGCTCGTTCTCGATGCGGACGCCCTGCGCATGATCGCCCAGGACCAGAAGATGATTGAAGCGATGGTCGTGCGCCAGGCGCACACGGTGATCACGCCGCACCCGGGCGAAGCGGCCGAGATCCTCGACACGAACGTGAAGGCCGTCAATGCCGATCGCGTGCAGGCCGCGCGCGAACTTTCCATTCTCACCGGCGCGATTTCCATCCTGAAGGGCTGCGGTACCGTGATCGCTCTGCGCAGCTCGCGCACCTGGATCAATCCGACCGGCAACGCCTCGCTTGCGACCGCGGGTTCGGGCGACGTGCTCTCCGGCATGCTGGGCGCGATGTTCGCGCAGCAGTACGACCTCGTGTCCGCGGTGCTGAGCGCCGTGTGGCTGCACGGGCGCGCTGCCGAGGACTGCTACGCCGGCATGACCGCAAGCGACATCGCTCCGGCCGCGGCGGACATTCTCGACGCCCTGCGCGGCGGTGATGTCGAAGACGTCGACGACTAGTTGCGGATCTGCCTTGCGCATATCGAGTAGGAGGTGAGTGATTAT
>DNLN01000200.1 GCA_003488465.1 Sutterella sp.
GTCGAGTTCCTTGAGCAGCGCCAGAGCAGGTTCCTTGATCCAGTCGACGCCGAGGCCAATGCCAACAGCGAGGCGAGCCAGAGGACCGACTTCCATGCAGTGACCCTTCCAGCGCGGAGCCTTGACCCAGGTGTACTTGCCGTCGGTGGTGAGCCAGGTGAACTTGGTCTTCGTGCCTTCGGCGCCCTTCGGGAGCTCGTAATGCGGAATGGTGTCGCCCTGCCAGGGATGCAGACCCTTCTTGCCGTCCGCATACTTGAACCAGGAGTGATCGACGAATTCCTGGATTTCGTTGACGTCGCGCGGATTGACGGGCATCACGTTGTTGATGTCGCCGTTGAGAACAGCGCCCATGGGCATCTGCAGGGACTTGTTGTCCCAGACGTTCTCGATCTCGGGGAAGTCGCCGAAGCACAGGAAGTTCTTGTAGCCGCCGACCTTGGTCCATTCCGGATAGAAGGAGGCGATCGCCTTCAGGTCGGGGATGTAAACGTTGTTCACGAACTCGATGGCCATCTTGGCGATGTCGCGCATGTAGTTGAGCGTGACTTCATTCAGGCCATTGCCGGCAGCGCCGGAGTCGGACACGTTGATCGGGCAGGGAACGCCGCCGCACAGATAGTTCGGGTGCGGGTTCTTGCCGCCGAGGATCGTGTGGACCTTGATCACTTCGCGCTGGAAGTCGAGGGCTTCCAGATAGTGGGCGGTTGCGAGCAGGTTCACGGCGGGCGGCAGCTTCATGGCCGGATGGCCCCAGTAGCCGTTCTTGAAGATGGACAGCTGGCCGGTGGCCACGAAGTCCTTCAGGCGGCGCTGGATGTCGCTGAAGTAGCCGACGCTTGCGAACTGATGGTGCGGGCTGATCTTGGCCTGGATCGCGGCGGTTTCGCGCGGATCGGCCGAGAGGGCGGACACGACGTCAACCCAGTCAAGAGCGTGCAGCTGATAGAAGTGGGTCACGTGGTCCTGCGTGTACAGGGTCGCGTTGATCAGGTTGCGGATGATGTTGGCGTTCTTCGGAATCTTCCAGCCGACGGCATCTTCAACCGAGCGCACGGCCGCGAGGGCGTGAATGCCGGTGCACACGCCGCAGATGCGTTCGACGAAAGCCCAGGCGTCGCGGGGGTCGCGGCCCTTGAGGATGACTTCCAGACCGCGCCACATCGTGCCCGTGGAATAGGCGTCGGCAAGCTTGCCGTCGTCACCCAGGACAGCCTGAACGCGCAGATGACCTTCGATTCTGGTCAGCGGGTCAACAACAATGCGGTTACTCATGTTTGCCTTCTCCAATGTGCTTGTTGTTAGAAGAAGAGCGTGCCTGGACAACAGCGCTGGCGGCGATGTGTGCAGCAGCGGCGACGCCCACAACGGCCATCATGCCCATGCCGACCTTGTCGACGGTGGCTTCGATGCCGCCCCAGCCCGGAGGCAGAACGGTCGTCTCATGGTCGTAGAACGAGCCCTTGTCAAAGAAGTTGTTTTCGGCGCAGCCGATGCAGCCGTGACCGGACTGGACGGGCCAGGACAGGCCTTCGTTCCAGCGCAGGGTCGAGCAGGATGCGTAGGTCGTCGGACCCTTGCAGCCGAGCTTGTACAGGCAGTAGCCCTTCTTGGCGCCTTCGTCGTCGAACTTCTCGGCGAACTGGCCGGCGTCGAAGTGACCGCGGCGATAGCACTTGTCGTGAATGCGCTGGCCGTAGAACATCTTCGGACGGCCCTGGCGGTCGAGCGGGGGCAGACGGTCGTACGTGAGGATGTAGGTGAGAACGCCGGTCATCACTTCGGGAATCGGCGGGCAGCCCGGAACCATCACGATGGGCTTGTCGAAGATCACCTTGTTGATGGGCACGGAGTTGGAGGGATTGGGCTTGGCCGTGTTGATGCAGCCCCAGGCGGCGCAGGAACCCCAGCCGATGATGGCCTTGGCGTTCTTGGCGACGTGGCGCAGCTTGTTCTTGAAGACTTCGCCGGTGGGCACGCAGAAGGTGCCTTCGTTGCCGAGCGGCACGCTGCCTTCAACGCAGACGATGTACTCGCCCTTGTACTTCTCGATCGTATCCTCGAGGGCTTCCTCGGCCTGCTGGCCGGCGGCAGCCATGATCGTGTCATCGTAGTCAAGGGAAACCATCGAAAGAACGATGTCCTTGGCGATGGGGTGGTACGAGCGCACGAACGATTCCGTGCAGCACGTGCACTCAAGACCGTGGAGCCAGACGACCGGAACGCGCGGTTTGGTCTGCATCGCCTTGGCGATGTCAGCGGCACCGGCGCTACCCAGTCCGAGGCTGGCGGCGGTCAGAGAGCAGAACTGCAGGAAGCTCCTGCGGCTTACACCCTGGCGTCTAAGAGCCTGATATTGTGTTTCAGCCATAGCTATCTCCTGTTCTGTCCGTTCCTTCGGTGGGATCTCGGGAACCCAGGGTCCTAGGGGAACGGATTGGGTTTCGCTGTTAAAAAGTTAACAGAAACGAGGGCCCGGTTTGACCCGGTCCCTGTTGCTAATCGCAGTTTGACTGCTCAGCAGAGGAATGTATATCCACCGAAAGGAGTATTGCTTTTCCCAAAACTGGTATTGCAAGGGGGAAAAACCACAAGAAGCGCGCACGCTGTGGGGCGTGAGGGGTGTTTGTAACTAGTTTGTATCTACCCAACTGCTCTCATTGGCGCCGCTCGAGCCCTTCAAGAGCAAGGCGCGTGAGGTGAGCGCCGACGCACTTGCAGATCAAGACGACGACAAGCGGCGCCCAGATCGGCACGGTGTACAGGTGAAAAAAGGGCGAGATCAGCACGAAGTAGTTGGCAAGCGGAGCGGCTGCCGCGTACTGCCATGCGACGAGCGCCGTGCGCTCGTTCCCGGTGATGAGCCCCTTGTCAAAGCAGGTGCGCGTGAGGGCGGCCCCGGCGTCCGTCACCTGCAGGCTTGCAATGATCGCCAGGCCCGCCGAGCCCGACACGCCGCAGATCAGCTTCATCACCGGTGTGAGCGCCTTCTTGGCCGCAAGCGACACGCCGTAGTGATCGGCAAGCGTGAGCACGCCCATGGCGAACATCACGCACGGGCAGATCGCCACGGCGAACATGAAGCCCTCGCGCGCTCCGCAGCCGCCTGTGCCGACAAACGTTTTTCCGTCGATTCTCCCGAAATTGCCGATGAGCGTCGTGAAGTCGATTGCGCTCAGCGCCGCCCAGCGCTCGGGCAGGTTGTAGAGAATGCCCGAAAAACTGAGCGCGATCAGGGCGAGCAGCAGATACTGCAGGGGCCCGACGCGAGCTTCACGCTCTGAGGATGAGTCCTGGATGTTCTCTTCGGCCATGGTGGTGGGGGTGGTGCATGATCGGTTCGCGGGATTCTAGTCCCGCGGCTGCTGAAATATGTATTGCAAAATTTCCGCGGGCAGCAGGAAGCTGTTTGCAGAAAACCCTTCGTTATTTTCTTGTTCCCGAAGGGGAGCATTTTTTGTGCGCCCGGCCTTTGATTTTGCGGCTGGCTCCCGGCCTTGCCTCAGGCTGGCGCGGTCCCGCCCGTTTCCGGCCTCAGCCAGCCGCGCCGGGTGCCATTCGGCCGGCCTGCAGCGGCAGGCGCCGCGCTTGGGGGGAGCCCTGCGCGCCGCTACTTCGCTTCCAGGCCCTGCCAGCCTCCGCCCAGCGATTCGATGAGCGTCACGGAGTTTTCTAGCGAGCTCGAGTACAGGGAGAGCAGGTTCTGCTGGGCGGCGATGCGGCTTGCATCCCGCGAGCTCACGTCCGTGTAGTCGATCATTCCCTCGTCGTACTGGTTGTGCAGCACGCGGCTCGTTTCGCTTGCGGCTTCGAAGGCCGCCTGCGTGTGGACGATCTGCTCGGCAAGGCTTGCGCTTGCAGCGAGGCAGTCCTCGACGTCCTGCAGCGCCTCAAGGACCGTCTGCCGGTAGGCCGCCACGGTGCGCTCGTAGTTCGCGCGGGCCTTGTCAACCGCGGCTCCCGTTTTGCCGAAGTCAAGGATCGTGCCTGCGGCCGACGCGCCGAGCGACCAGATGAGGTTGTCCGCGGAGATGAGGTTGTGAAGCGAGTTCTTCGAGTAGCCGCCCGAGGCCGTCAGGGTGAGGTCGGGGAAGTAGCCCGCGATCGCGATGCCGATGCTTTCGTTGGCGCTTGCCATCGTGCGTTCGGCCGAGGCGACGTCCGGCCGCCGTTCAAGAAGCGCGCTGGGGATTGCCGCCGGCACGGCGGGCACCTTCGGGAGCGCTCCGTCCCGCGCGGGGATCGAGAACGTCTCGGGAGCCTGACCGATCAGCACGGCGATCGCGTGCTCGAGCCTGGCTCGGTCAAGCTTCTGGCCTTCGCGCGTTGAGCGCGCCGAGGCAAGGCTCTGGGCGGCCTGCGTCACATCGGTCTTGACGGCCGTGCCCGCCTGGTACTTGTTCGTGATCGTTCTCAGGTTGTTTTCATAGACCCTGATCGTCTCGTCGTACAGGCTCACGCTTTTGTCAAGGACGCGAAGGCGCAGGTAGCTGCGGGCAAGCGTGGCCTGCGCCGAGAGCGTTGCGTTCGCAAGGTCCGCAAGTGAGGCCTCTGCGCTTGCCCGGTTCGCCTGCTTCTGGCGCGCGAGCCTGCCCCAGATGTCGGGCGTCCAGGAGACCGAGCCCTGAAGCGAGGAGCGGTTCGAGATCGCGCCCGAACTCTTGCTGCGGCCGACCGAGCCGTTAGCCGTCACCACGGGAAAAAGCGAGGCCTCCGCTGAGGAGAGGTCGGCGAGCGCCGCCCGGTAGCGCTGCACGTACTGGGCGACGTTCTGATTGTTGATTTCCACATTTGTGATGAGCTTGTCGAGTTCTTCGTCCCCGTAGAGTTTCCACCAGTCGCCTTTCAGAGCGGATTCACTGGGCTGCGCCTGCTTCCAGCCGGGCAGCATCGCCGCTCCGCGGTATGCGTCGGGGACGGCGAGCTTCGGGCGCTCATAGTCCGGCCCCACGGCGCAGCCCGTTGAAAGCAGCGCTGCGGCGGCCGAGCAGAGGATGGTGATGGTCTTGATCTTGAACTGCATGGTTAAGCCTCTTGTTCTTGTTGAGCGGCCTTCGCGCGCCTTGCCACTGCGGCTGCAGGCGAAATCTTCTGCCACAGGCGCTTCACAAACGAGCCGAACCGGTCGAGGTAGACGTAGACGACCGGCGTCGTGTACAGGGTGAGGATCTGGCTCACGGCAAGGCCGCCGCAGATCGCGATGCCGAGCGGACGGTTGAATTCGGCGTTCCCGCCCGTTTGCAGAATGAGGGGAAGCGCGCCGAAGAACGCGGCAAGCGTGGTCATGATGATGGGGCGGAAGCGCTTGTCGCAGGCCAGCAGAATCGCTTCTTCCGGAGTCTTTCCCGTGCGCTCCTCAACAAGGGCGAAGTCGATCATGAGAATGGCGTTCTTCTTGACGATGCCGA
>DNLN01000178.1 GCA_003488465.1 Sutterella sp.
CGGAAGGTCAGTCGTATGCGCTCTTCTTCGCGCTCGTCGCAGGGGACAGAAAAGCCTATGCAAGGATTTTGTCCTGGACTGAGAGGAACCTGTGCGCAGGGGACATTACCGCGCGCCTGCCCGCATGGCTCTGGGGGCGGCTTCCCCGGGACAGGAAGCATCCCGAAGAGCGCTGGGGCGTTTTGGACGGGAATAATGCGACGGATGCGGACATGTGGATTGCCTACAGCCTCATGGAGGCGGCCCGTCTCTGGGGCGTGCCCGAGTATGCACAGAAGGCCTCCGCGATCCTCGCGATGCTCTCCCGGCTTGTGCGGCGCATCGAGAGGCTGGGGCCGGTGCTTCTGCCGGGATCGAGCGGATTTGAGAATGCCGCAGGGATGAGAACGGTCAATCCGAGTTACCTGCCGACATTTCTGCTGCGTCGGTTTGCCGATGCCGACCCCTTCTGGGCTCCCGTTGCCGCGGCTTGCAACAGACTGCTCGTGCGCTGCTCGGCCAACGGATACGCTCCCGACTGGGCGACGTTCAACGCCGATGGACTGCATATGCTGGGCGAAAAGGATGTCGGCAGCTTTGATGCCATCCGCGTCTATCTGTGGCTCGGCATGCTCAGTCGGCAGGATTCCTCGAGGAACCAGCTGGTGCGTCAGTTCTATCCCATGGTGCGGCGCACGCAGACTCAGGGGTACGTGCCGCTCAAGGTCAACATGGCGACTCTGGCCGCAACGGGCGAGGGGCCGATCGGCTTTTCGGCCTGCATGCTGCAGCTGCTCACGGACGTGAAGTGGGCGGACCTCATTCGCATGAAGATGCGCTCGACGCTGATGCGTCCGCAGACGTATTATCAAAACTGTCTCATCATGTTTGCTCAGGGATTTGACGATGGGGCGTTTTCCTTTGGCGTGAACGGCGAGCTCAAGCTTCGCCGTTAGGCTGGAGACGAGGGACATGGCAAAGCGCAGATTCTTGACAGCAGCACTTGCAGCCGTGGCCGCACTGGCGGCCTGCGGCGGGCAGGTTCTTGCCTCGCATCAGTCTTTGCGCAGCGTGCCGACCGTCTACAAGAGCCCGTCCAGTGAGTTTGTGAGCGTGCCTGTTGCCGAGCGTGAATGGCTCGTCGATCAGGTCATCCGGGCTCAGAATCTCGGCATGGCCGATCTTGAGCGCGACGCGCTGCGGCGTCTTGTGCTTCTCAATCCCGCGGACATCTGGGCAAAGCTCGATCTGTTGCGCTATGCGGTGCCGGCGGGGCTTCTCGACGAAGCCGACCGATTGAGGCGGAGCCTGTGCCAGGAGCCAAAATCCGAAGGCTGCCGCCACGCGACCGATTACCTCGCTGTCATGAGCGGAGATTCGGGCGAGCGCATGCAGCAGCTCCAGCTCCTTGAGACGGCGGGGCGCTTTGATCAGGCCATCGCACTCATGGAGGAGCTCTTTGGCAAGCCGCCGCCCCAGACATACTGGCAGCTTCGCTACTACCGCATGATGCTGCACATCGAGCCGCGCATTGAAGAGGCGCTGGCGGCTCTCGTGCGCCTGCAGAACAATCCCGATGCGAGCGCGGTCGTACGGCGCCGGGCGATGATCGAGGAGAGAAGGGCGCGCGTCGACCTGTACTCGGACTTTGGCATCGACTACATCCGCGACCCGCGTCCCAGCTACCAGAATCGGGCCATGTGGATGCTTGCCGAGGCGCTGCGCCTTGCGCCCGATGATCCGAGAGCCAAGCGCTGGAGTTCGAACCTTTACGAGGTGCAGTACTGGAAGTTCCTGGAATATGCGGACAAGGCCTTCAAGGCCGGCCGGTATGATCAGGCCGAGTATTGGTACCGTCGGGCGCACAGACTGCAGAACAGCCCCTACGGCTGGGCGGGCCTGGCGGCCGTTGCGGAAAAGCGCGGGCAGTACGACCTTGCCAAGAAGTTCGTTCATGAGGCGATCGCCCGAAGCCGCTCGGAGAGTGCGGCCGAGCAGCTGCGCCTGAGGACCTGGATCTCTTCGCTCGAGCGGGCGAAGACCGATGAGAGGGCGCTTGCGGCCGAAAAGGAGGGCAGGTGGCAGGAGGCGATTGAACTGCTGCAGCAGTCCGTGCGCCTTGACCCGGAGAATGCCTGGGCGCGATTCAGGCTCGCCGGCGCCTACGAGGCGGCAGGCAGAAAGGCCGAGATGCTCTCGGCGTTCGAAGGGGTGCCGCCCGAGCGGTTCCGCACGGCTGAATGGGCCTACCCCTACGCGCTCACGCTCTTTTCGCTTGACCGGCTTGAAGAGGCGCTAGAGGCGCTTGACGCCGTGACCGAACCTCCTACGAAAAACATGCGTGATCTGCGCCGCACGGTGAACAGCGCGCTGCAGCTTCGCCTTGCCGACGAATTTCTTGCAAGCGGTCAGAAGCAGCTCGCCCTTGAAGCCCTGAGCCGGATCGAGCACCCCGATCCGTGGGTGTTCATGAAGGCGGGCTCAATCGCCGAGGAGATGGGCAACACCCAGGCCGCGCTTGAGAGCTACAGCCAGATTTTTTATGACGAAAAGAACGGCACTGAGGCGCGTGTACGCTCGGCGCTGCTTCTGGAAAAGACGGGAAGCGCCGAGAGGGCGCTTGCCATGGTCAGGGAACTCACCCGGGACTCAAGGCGGAGCCTCACCGCCTCTCAGGTCCGGGAGCTCGCCGGCATTCTGGACCGGGCGGGGCGGCGTGACGAGGCGATTGAACTTTTTGAATCGCACTCTCCGGCGGCGATGCTTGCCGCAAGCGACGAGGGGGCGCTCTATTTCAGAGACTACGCCCGGGTCGCACGGATGAGCCTTGATGCATTCCGGCCGATCAGCCAGAAGGGTTTTCATGCTGCGGGACTCACCGAGTCGCCCGAGGTGTCGGACGAAGTCTGGACGGCGGCGATGCGCTCGCCCGACGAATCCGATGGCTGGCTGAGGGAATCGCTTCGCCGAGACGCCGAGAACGTTTATCAGGGCGAGAACGTTGAGATCCGCACGGGACTTTTTTATCTGCGGGACCCGGGCAGTTCGGGGTATTCGGATCTCTCCGAGTGGGTGTGGATGACCGACGCAAGCGTTTCGCTTGCGGGCGGACGGCTCACGGTGCGCACCGATACGGTGAACAGGAGCGTCGGCTCGCTTCCTGCCGGGTATCCTCCCTTCGGTTCGTGCGGCCTGCGTCCCTGCTCGGATCCCGGAATGAAGAGCGACCGGGGACAGGCGCTTGGCATACAGTGGCGAAATGACACGTGGAAATTCAACATCGGCACGACTCCCGTGGGCTTTGTGAAGTCCACGGTCGTGGGGGGCGTCGAATATTCCTTTGAGGCCCTCGGTGCAGGATGGTCCGTCGAGGCGTTCCGCCAGGCAAAGGCTAGTTCGCTTCTTGCCTACGGCGGCATGAAGGATCCCAATACCGGGCTCAAGTGGGGCGGCGTGACCCGTACGGGCGGCGCGCTCAACTTCAGCCTTGACAAGGGCGGCGATGACGGCATCTGGGGCAAACTCACCGCAGGGGTTCTCACAGGGCACAATGTCGCGAGCAACTGGGATGCGCAGCTGATGGGCGGCTACTACAGGCGGCTCATCAACAGGCCGAATCATGAACTCACGGCGGGCCTGTCCGCCATGCTCTGGCATTACGACAAGGATTTGTCGGGCTACACCTTCGGGCAGGGCGGCTACTACTCTCCGCAGCAGTACCTGTCGGCAAGCATTTCGCTTGAGGATGCCGGCAGAACGGAGAACTGGGCCTGGGACGTGCGGGGCGCGATCGGCTTTTCGCATGCAAAGACCGATTCTGTTGCGAGATATCCGAAGAAGGGGCCGCTTCGCGAGAGACTGCAGCCGATCGACGAGGATGCGCTCAATGCGATGACCGAGAGCGATTCCTCGAGCGGCGTGAGTTACACGGCGCAGTTCGCCCTGGAGCGCAGGCTTGATCCCCACTTCATCCTTGGCCTTGCGGGCAGCATCGCCAAGGGAGAGGGCTATCGTCCTCGGTATGGAATAGTATATCTACGCTGGTATCAGATGCCCTGGAACGGAAATCTGCCGCTTCCCGTGCGTCCGATGCTCCCTTACTATATGTGGTAGCAGAAACCGATTGGGTTGAAAAAAATGGCGAACAGTGATTTCGACAATTTGCTTCAAACCGTCCGGAAAGGCCGTTTCGAAGGAGTTGACGCGGGCAGCAAAAAGCTTGTCGCAGTCCGTCGCGCACTGCTTCTGCATTCGGACTCGCCCGGGTACTTTTTCGGAGACATGAAGCAGGGCAGGTACTTCGTGTCCGACTACATCCGGGACTTCTTCGGATTTGACGACAACGTGCTCATGCACTTTCCGTATGCCGTCACTCAGCGCATGTGTCGCGTTGAAGATCAGATGATCCACGCCGAGGCGATCGAATACCTGCTCTCCAAGGAGTCGACCGAGAAGCAGTTCTCCTGCGAGTGGTATTTCCGGCTTCGCGATACCCAGGGCAACCTTGTTTGGATCTGGGCGTCCGTGGACATTTTCCGCTCAAGCATCCATCCGGTGATGGTGACCGGGTCGTTCCGCGTGCTCAACACGATGGCGCTGGTTTATGACGCCGCCAAGTATTTCGGCCACGGGGTCACGCTGCAGGACGTGATCGGTCTCATGAACCGGTTCAACGGCTGGAACGTGGGCTGTTACGTGCTTCCGAATATGAGCCGCAATGAAGGCGGAAACACGTCCGGACAGAATTTCCTGCGCACGACGCTCTCTCTGGCGCTCAGCAGCCAGAAGATTGAAGGCATGCGGTTTTTCCGCCTCAAGGACAATGTGGGCATCGTCTTTAGCGATCCCGAGACGTTCCCGCGGGGGCAGGCTGAAAGTGCGGCAGAAGAAGTGCTCGAGCGGACCTGTGCAAAGCTCGGGATCGCCTTTGAGCATAAGGCGAAAGTGAGCGGCATGGGCAGCGGCACCGGCAGTGCGCTGGGCGGCGTGTTGCGCAATGTCGTGAAGTATCTGCGCGACCGTGTGGAATTTGATGATCGGGGCATGATGGGCCCCGGTGGGTTTGAGAATCTGACTTTTGAGGAACTGCTCATTCTCGGTGACGCATGCGTTAATGATTTCAGCGGGTTCGACATCGTCATCCAGCCGCTCATCGACAAGGCGAGCCGCAGGCTGATCGGCGGAGAGGTGCTGATGCGCATGGACAATGACAGTCAGGCTCTCGGCCCCGACAAGTTCGTGCCCATTTTCGAGAACTCCCGCCTCATGGTGCCGCTCGGCAGACATCTTGTGGATCTGGCGATGCGGCTTGCCAAGCAGTGCGTGGCCATTGATCCGGACTTCTTGATGAGCATCAACGTGAGCGGCGCTCAGATGTCCGATCCGAATCTGCTTGCCTTCATCGAGGCCTCGCTCAAGGTGAGCGACCTGAGCGGGCGCAACTTCATGATTGAGATCACCGAGTCATACGGAGTCGAGTCCGAGCAGGTCGTGACCGAGTTCCTGCGCGGCTGCCGGCGGCTTGGGATGCGCACGGCAGTGGATGACTTCGGAGAGGGCTTCAGTTCGATCCGGCGGCTTTTGTCTGGAGAATTCAGCGTCGTCAAGATCGGCGCCGATCTGTCGCGCACCGCTTTGGAACAGGCCTCGAGCCGTGAATTTCTGGAAAGCATGATTGCGGCCTGCCGCAGACTTGGCGTCAAGGTCTGTGTCGAAGGCATCGAGGATCGCAAGGCGCTCAAGGTGTTCGACGAGATGGACTGCGACATCTACCAGGGCTACCACTACGGTAAACCGATGAAGAGTCGGGGGTTCCTTGAGTTCCTCGCCAAGTCCCACGGTAAGGAGTCATGATGGGGGGGATGCGCCTGATAGCCGCTGCTGGGTGCCTTGCGGCGCTGTGCGGCCTGCTGGCAACTCCCGCTTCCTGCGAGCAGACCAAAGCCGAGCGCGTTCTCATCGTGGGCGTTCAGGATGACAATCGGCCGTTCTCCTACAAGGAGGGCAATGAACTCAAGGGATTCAACGTCGAGATCACGAAGGCGATCTGCAGACAGATGAAGCGCGACTGCGGCATCGAGCCGATGTCGAGGTGGGACTTGAAGCGTGAACTCAAGGCCGGAACGATCGATTTTGTCGTGGATGGCTGGACGGTGATCGACGATGCAGATGCGCCGTTCCTCTACTCTCATCCCTATTACAGGTCCCGCGACGTGTTCATCACGGCCGATAGTCAGCTGGGACGCCTCTCCCCGGCCTCGGTCTCAGGCAAGACCATCGGCGTGCTGAGCGAGACCTCGGCCGAAGCGGCGGTGACCGAGCAGTGTGCGCCGCGCGGAGCGGTCATCAGTACCTTCATGAACAACAGGGAGCTTTTTGAAGCGGTGGCCGACGGGCATGTTGATGCGGGCTACGTGGAGGGCTACGCCGCCTACACGCATCTGAAGAGCTTGGAGGGATTCATGATGAATCCGGCAGGCCTTCTTCCCGGCCTGGCCGAGGAGTTTTCCGAACGGTGCATTGCCGTGAGAGGCGACAGGGCCGATCTGCTCTCGGCAATCAACCGGGCCGTGGACGAAACAAAGCTCTCCGGGCGCTATCAGCAGATATCGCTCACGTACTTTGCATTTATGAACTACTAGGGGCGGGCCGGCATGACTGAAGAACATCACGCAAAGCCCGCACTGAGCAGAGCGAGCCAGAAACACGGGATCTCGCTGCAGCGCTTCCTGCTGGTAGTGGGCGTGCCGCTTTTGTGCATTCTCGTGATCTGCTGCTCACTGTACCTGCACACGGTCAATCAGGTCGAGCAGGTCTCGGCGAATATCGTGTTGCAGGCAGGCCCCCAGATCACCAGGGTGCAGCGCTCGCTCATCAACATCGAGAATCTCAAGCATTTTCTCGGGCTGATGCGCTACACAACAGACGAGCACAGTGCGCGGCGCGCCTACATCGATGCATGGTCGATCCTTGCCGAATCCGTTCTGGATCGCTTCTCCTCGAGCAACGAGCTCTTTTACACGATGCTTTACAACGTGGAGACGATGTGGACGGCCAGGCAGAACCTGGATGATGCGCAGGAGGGGCTCTTTCGGGCCTGGAGCCAGCTGTATTCGGACGCCGAGCTCGCCTTCGTGCGCGATGGCGAGAAGAGCGTGCGGCTGCACGAGTTCCGCCCGACGCTTTCGGCTGTCTACAACATTTCCGAGACGGGAACCGAGGAGTTGAGGGATATCTTCGTCGGATACCGGACGATGTTCAGACTTGAGTGCAAGGTTCAGGCCGGCCCGCAAAGGGCCTGCCAGAGACTGCGGGAGTCCATTGCGAACTTCCGCCGCTCGCTTGATGAATTTGACCGGGAGCGCGGCAACTTCCTTCGCATGAGCAAGGTGATCGACTCGGACATTGAAACGCTGATGGGAACCATCACGCAGGTTGAGATCAACGGCTTTGTGGACGACATCACGGACATTGCGTCCCGCACGAATCAAAGCAAGCAGCTCGTCGTGATCTTCCTTGTAGGATTCCTCGCTCTCGCACTTTTGCTTGCGATCGCGATGCTCTTCATCGTGAGGCCCGTCACCCGCATGGCCGAGAGCATCCGTGAGTTCCGCGCCAAGGGAACCGCCCCCAGGGGGATGACGAATTCGCCGATTCTGGAACTGCAGGAGTTGCAAAGCGTTCTGCCGCTGCTCTTTACCGACATGCAGTCGGAAAAGGAGAGGAATGCGGAGATGACCGTCGAGCGCGATGCGCTCCGCAGTGAAACGCTCACTGATGCGCTCACCGGGATTGCCAACCGACGGGCACTCGAACTGTTCAGGAAGGAGCGGAGATCTTCCTACGGCCGCATGGTCGTGATGATGGTGGACATCGACTTTTTCAAGCGGTTCAACGATACATACGGACACCGGTTCGGCGACGAGATTCTGCGCGGGATCGCCCGGGTGATCAGGGCTCAGCTCGAAGGGCGCGATCAGGTCTTTCGCTATGGCGGCGAAGAGTTCTGCGTGGTGCTGCCCGAGAGAACGGCGGAGCAGGCCCGGGATCTGGCAAACCGCATCTGCGAGAGCGTGCGCCGGATGCAGCCCAAGTTCCTAGAGCATTCCCCGACCAGGCTTACCGTGAGCGTAGGCGTGAGCGATATTGAGTTCTGGATCGGACAAGAATCGATCGACACGCTGATCGAGCAGTCCGACCAAGCCCTGTACAAGGCAAAGCGCACGGGCCGCAACAAGGTGGTGTTTCACAATGAGCGCGAGCGGGGGATTGGGGACATATAGCAGTCCCTTGGATTTTTGATGCAGACCTATTCGCTTAACTTCAGGAATTATTCCAAGGCATCCCAGACGCTGGATACGGACGGGCTGTACTGGATCAATGTCGAGCGCTCTCAGGATGCGTTCAGGCTCGTCCTTTCCATTGCCGGGAGCGAGCAGCCCGTTCTGCTCTTCACCGACACCGATCACAGCGGGACAATCCGGGAGCTGGGATGCGCTGACCGCATCCGCAGGGCTCCGGTCGAGGTGATTGCCATTCAGGGCAACTGCAGGCCGATCAGCGAACTCGCTCGAGCGCTCTACCATATCGGCGAGGCACGCGACAGACTCGTGGCGGCGATCCTTGATTCTGAGCGAACCGATGAGTTCGCCGGCCCTGTTCTGCGTGAATCGCTCCAGCGCCTGTACCGTTATGTCAACAGCACGCACGGCATCGTGCTGATCTTGAGCGTCGGCAGGTTGTGTCCGAAAACGCGGCATGAGCTGATCGAGAGCCTGACGCGGTTTCGCGGCATGTCCACGCTTGAGAATTTCGGCGCTTACTACCGCTATGAGGTGAACGCCTGGAGAACCCGCACGACGATCAGAGGAGAATCGATCACGTATCTGACTCTTGACGGTGCGACCTTTAGTGCGGATGCGAGCCAGCAGGGCGAGTTCTCCGCGGTTGATGAAGGCATCGTCTACACGAGCGTGAATCTCTTTGGCGCTGATCATGAGCGAGGCGCACTGCAGAGGCTGTGCGCGGACAACCGGGAGGTCTTCGAGGCGGCCGCGGAGGCTGTCTCGGCAACGGTCGTGTTCACGATCGATGATTATTCGGAGCTGCGTGAGGTCGCCCGCATGGTGCATGACTTGCGCATCAGTCGGGGGCGGCGCCTCAAGATCGCGGTGCTTGAGCAGAAGCTGCCGCTCAAGGCGATCTCCGAGTCGCTGCTTCTGGACTGCGGCGCCAACACCGTGCTCAAGCCTAAGTCGGGCGTAGGCTATCAGCAAGTGATGGTCGCCAACCTTTCCCGACAGCTTTATACGCATGACGTTTCGCCTGACTTTGATGCAACGTACCGCGAACTCGAACTCTCGCAGAAGGTCGGGTACCTGCAGTTCCAGGAGTTTGTCGACAGCGTGACGGAAATCATCTCTCAGCCGGGAGATCGCAGAAACGAACACGGAGCGCTTGTCGTGCTCAGACCCAAGCCCGGCCTGGACGCCGCCGAGACGATGATGCAGTTTGCGCCCAAACGCTCGGGCGACATCGGCACGGTGGCGGGCACGGCAGCCGTGCTTTATCTGTACGGCTGCCAGGAGACGCTGCTCGGCACGGTGCTGCGGCACATCTTCCCGGTGGAGCCGCACATGCTCTTCTCCCAGTATTCCGTGGCGTTCGCTGACCAGAGGGTGCGGGAGATCATCGAACAGATGCGGCACGGCGACTCCTGGTACACGAGCGGCTACATTTCAGAGCACAGACAGTCGATGCTGGAGTTTGCTCATCGCCGCGCCAGGATGATTTCGCCAGATGCGGACCGGCGCTCGCTCTCGGATCTCGTGCGCGGCAATCCGGTCGTGCCCCGTCCCGTTGACACGCATGTAAAGGAGGCGGGCAGATGATCGGTCAGCTGACAGTGACGGACATTATCGAACTGGTGGCGCTTTGCGCGATCGTCTTCATTCCCTTCGGCCACTTTGTCGTTCCCCAGCTCGGCAGGATGTTCAGACGCTGGGAATGGAGCTTCGGCAGTTCCATGTATTTCAAGCGCAAAGGCTCGCTTGCCAAATACGCACAGATTGATGAGAGCGGTACCAATGAGCAGGATTCCGGGAAATGAGTGAGCAGTTGAAAAAAGAAACTCCGTCTGCGGCAACGTGGGGCGTCGGGTATTGGAACGTCTACTTCATCGGGGCGCTCCTTCTGGCGTTCTATGGGTACGTGAACCTCGATCCGCTCCTTAATCTGCTGCTGCTTGCCGCCGTAGCAATGCCGATCGGCAATCGTCTGATTGCCTGCGCGAGGCAGGTCCTTTGCGTTGCTGCCGGCGCTGCGCTCCTTTACTCCGAGAGCTGGCTGCCGGGCATCGACGCCATCATGAGCAACACGGGGAACATCGCCCAGTTTTCGCCTTCTTACATCATCCAGCTTGCCGTGGACTTCGTGAACCCGAGGATGGTGGGCGCCC
Source organism: Sutterella sp. (assembly GCA_003488465.1). Lineage (GTDB taxonomy): Bacteria > Pseudomonadota > Gammaproteobacteria > Burkholderiales > Burkholderiaceae_F > Duodenibacillus. The sequence goes on from DNLN01000178.1 coordinate 10,436, forward strand.
TGGTGCTGCTTGTTGCAGTTTACGTGTTCGCAAAGGACTGGGTGCGGATCAGCACGGTGAGCGTGATCGGACTTGCCGCCGTCGCCCTTGCCCCGCTCTGGCAGCAGGCGATGGAGCAGTTTGCGCCGCCTCCTGCGGCAGTCGCTGTTTCCGACAAGCCCACGCCGATGGGGCCGGCTCAGGTTGGCGCCGGTACGAGCGAGAACATCGAAAAGTGGCTC
>DNLN01000093.1:0-295 GCA_003488465.1 Sutterella sp.
TCCTTGACGGACTCGACAAGATTGGCAGCCACAAGCACCTTGCCCTCCTTGCGTCCCTGGATCTTCTGAGCGAGCTCTTCAATCGTGTCGGCCTTCAGAATCCAGCCCTTGCGGACCGCATCGCTGTTGTCGGCGGCGCCGTAATCGACAAAGCCAAAGCCCGGAGTGGAAATGCCCAGACCGACGAGCGGCTTTTGCTTGCGCAGCGTCTCGTCAAAAATGAACCAGGACGGAGAGTTCGGGTAATCGAGCGTGTCGATGTTGAACCTCACGGCTTCCTTGTAGAAGAAGTAGC
>DNLN01000093.1:349-6058 GCA_003488465.1 Sutterella sp.
GCGGCTCGGATCCTTGGTGATCTTGTGCTCGGCGGCAAAGCGCTGGCCGTACTTGTTCACGACGATCGCGTGACCGGATCCGACGGCGGGGGTGATCATGCCAAGGCGCATGCCGTTGTGGCGCACCGGAGCCGGCATGATCATGCGGGATGCCGCCTTGCCGGCCTTCATCAGGCCTGCGCCGACCGCAAGCCCCATCTCGATGCCGTCGCCTTCGTTGAAGGTCGTGCCATAGAACGCCCAGCCGTCAACGCCCGGGCCCTCAAGGAACGCCTGACGCATCGTCTTGTTGTATTCGTAGCCGCCAGAGCACAGCACGACGCCCTTGCGGCCGCGATAGGCGACCTTCTTGCCGCCCTTCTCGGCGATCACGCCGATCACCTGCCCCTTGGCGTTCTTGACGAGCTGTCTGCCGCGGGTCTCATAGATGACCTTGATCTTCTTTGCGCGCGCCTTGACGCCCGTGAGCAGAACCTGCCAGAAAGCTTCGCCCGCAATCGCTTCGCTCTTGGGCTTGCCGTAGCAGACCGTGTTGAAGTCGGCAGGCGGACGATCCGGATAGGACATGCGGTAGACCTGATACTTGCACTCCTTTGCGCCCGGGAACTTCGGGAAGGCCGCTCCCTTGAAGCCCGGGAAGCCGAGTGCATTCACGGTCGGATCAAGGGACTTCATGAAGTCAAGGTTCGTCGGGCAGAGATCGGCCCAGACCTGCGCGAGGCCGTCGGACACTTCAGGCTGTTCGCCTTCAAGCTTGCCCGGGATGTTTTCACCGGAGAACATGGCCTTGGCGTATGCCTTCAGAGCCTCGCGGCTGCCGTCCTTGTCCGGGCTGTGGAAGATGCCGCCCGACATGCGCGTGTTCGAGCGCAGCGTCTTTTCCGGCTGACGCTCGATGATGATGACGGAAGCGCCGCTGTCGGCGGCGCAAATGGCCGTCGCGGCACCGGCGCCGCCAAAACCGACGATCACGATGTCGGCAGTGTCCTTGAACTTGGGAAGAGCGGCAGCCGAAGCGGTAGAAACAACGGCAGGAGCGGCAGCAGCCGCAGCGCCAGTGAGCGCACCCTTGATGAAACTACGACGAGATGTCATTGCATGCTCCTAAAAAGACCCAACGCCGGAAAGGGGCGCGAGCCCGACATCGGCAAACGCCCCGCCCGGATCAATCTGAAATCTAGCGGCTGACTGCTGCGCGGGCATCCTGCAATGACAGGTTGACGAATTGAAAATGTTATGCGAAACTTAAGAGTTCCGGCATACCTCGATCGCCGCATTTCCCTACGGCTGGTTCGATTCCCGGGCGGCGTTCCTGCCGGCAATGCGGCCGAATACGACTGCCGTGTTGATGCCGTTGCCGCCGATGCGGTTGGCTCCGTGAATGTTCCCGATGATGCCCCCGGCAGCATACAGGCGCGCAACGGCCCGGCCGTCCTCGCCCAGACATCTTGCCTGCTCATCGATCCGAATTCCGCCCAAAGTGACATGCACATGCATGTGGATCGGCACCGCCCAGAACGGAGGCTTTTTCAAACTGCGCGCCTCGGCCATCGTCCGGAATGTCTCGACAAATCGCGCTACCGGCACTCCGATCCTGCGCGCAAGCTCGCGCGCTGTTGCGCCCTGAAACGCCCGTTCGGCATACAGCCCCTGATACAGATACTTCTGGGTGAGCGGGTCCAGACGGGACACCGTCTCGGAATCGGCAACCGACCAGCACACGCCCTTTTGCCGGAAGACCGCCTGAGCGATCACCCTGCGCGTGGCAAGTTCGTTGACAAAAGACTCTCCGCGTTCGTTGACCATGATCATGCGGGTCTGGTCATAGTCAAGCCTCAGGGGATGCGCAAAGCCCGGCGCCGCTCCCGGCACGCATTCGACCTCGGAAAGATTGACCAATTCGGCTCCGGCCTCGCGAGCGGCCTCCATCATGGATCCGGTATTGCCCGGATTGCTGTCCGTGGGCAGATCCGCCGTCTCGGGAGCGTAGCGCCGCAAGAGATCCCTGCCCGCGCCAAAACTGCCCGCCGCAAGCACAACGGCCCGGCGGGCACGGATGCGCAAAGTTCGTCCGGCACTCACGGCCGTGACGCCCTGCACCGATGCAGCGCCGTTTTCCTCCTCCCCTGCAATGAGCGCCAGGGCCTGCGTTTCAATGCGAATCGCGACCTTCCTGCGCAGGGCCTGTTCGCTCAGCACACGGACATACTCACGGCCGCGGGCGAGCACAGGCTTGTGCGAGCGCGGATAAACGCCGCCATAGATCAGCTCCACCCGCGGAAGGAAACGCACGCCAAGCTCCTCAAGCCAGCGCATGGCCTCCGTCGCCTCGGTCGCAAGAACCTGGGCAAGATTCCTGCTGTTCCTTCCGTCTCCGGAAACCAGAATCTGGGAAAGAAACAGTTCCGGAGAATCCGTGATGCCCTGCGCCTTCTGCCGCTCGGGATCGACGGCATTGAAATAGCCTCCAGCCAGCAGCGTGTCTCCCCCAAGATGCCGATTCCTTTCAAGAAGCAGCACGCTCGCGCCTTCATCGGCTGCGGCAATGGCCGCCGACAGACCGGCGGCGCCCGAGCCGATGACGACCACATCGGCCTGCGCGTCCCAGTTTTCCGAAGACGCTTGCCGCGCGCAAACCGATGCGAGACCGGCGATTCCCAAGACGCTTGCAAAAACCAAGGCCGAACGACGCTGCATCCCCGTCTCTCCTATCGCTCTTCGAGCGATTCCTGAAGTCGCTCCATCTCAAAAAAGAAATCCGCGAGCTCCACGGCATTCTGCACGCCAAGCTTGGCGTAAATCGTGCTGCGCTGCGTGCGCACGGTGGTTTCGGAAACGCCGAGCGCGCAGGCCACTTGCGGATTGCTCAGCCCCTTGGCGACCATCTGCGCAACCTGCCGCTCGGCCCCTGTGAGTTCATGAAACTGCCGCTGCAGGCGCTCCAGATCGCTTGAGCGTCTGTTCTGCTCCCAGTCAAGCTGCACGGCCTCCTCAATGCAGGCAAGAAGCTTCTCGGGATTGGGCGGTTTTTCAAGAAATGTCATGGCGCCGCTTCGCATCGCCTGAACCGCGAGCTTGATGTCTCCGTGCGCAGACAGAAAGATGATCGGCGTTCTGATCGCCCGCTCCTTCATAACCTTCTGCAGCTCGATGCCGATCATGCCGGGCATCCGCACATCAAGAATGAGGCATCCGGGCAAAGGAGAAAGATCCGCTAGGAAGGCCTCGGCGCTCTGGTAGGTTTTCACACGCCAGTCATCCATTTCAAGAAACGCACGCAATGCAACCAGAACGGTTGGGTCATCATCGACGACGCGCACCAGCGCCTTTTCTCGCAGGCGCTCAAGCAGCCGAGACCTCTCAGGCATCACCATCCTCCTCCCCGACGCAGTGCCTGGGCAGCACGAGCGTCGCTTTCAGCCCCTGCGGCGTCAGTCTGCAAAATTCCAGATGTCCGCCGTTGGCTTCCGCAAGCCCCTTGGCGATCGCAAGACCAAGTCCCAGACCGTCGGGCTTGGCGCTTGCGCCAAGCGAGCCGAGCCGCTCGAAAACCTCATCGGCAATCGGCGGTCCGTTGTCCTCGCAGCAGATGTGCCAGGACCCGCCTTGCTCGTGCGCGGACAGAAAGACGCGCGGGCGCTTGACGCCCTTGACCGCAGCAAAGGCATTCTTCACAAAATTGATGAGCACGAATTCGACCTCGAAGGGATCGGCCAGAACATATCCCTCGGGCATCGTCCCGATCCGCAGTTCGGGATGCTGAGGACCGAAAAGCTTGGCCGCCTCTTTGGCGAAACGGCTGATGGAGCAGACCTCGCGTCTTCTCGCATGCGGCTTGGCGTAGGCGCGCACATGGTCGACGATCTTGGAGGAGCGTTCGACCTCCGAGTAGATCTTCTTGAGGTAGTCCTCCTCCTCTGCCGATGCCGTCTTCTTCTTTTTCAGAAGCAGCCGCAGCGTGCCTGCGTACAGGGCGATGTTCATGATGGGCTGCTTGATCTCGTGCGCGAACAGGCTCGAAAGCTCGCTCACGATGTGCGAGCGTTCCGTCTCGAGAAGTCTCTGGCGCGTCCGCTGGGTTTCCTCCGACAGGCGCTGGGTTTCGCTGAGCGCATAACGCAGCTCGCGCGTGCGCCGGCGGACCAGAATGTTGAGCAGGACAATGTGCACAATCACGGCAAGAAGCAAAACGGCCGTCATCAGGATCTCGGTTCTGTAGCGCTCCCAGATTTCCCGAGCCGAAAGCGAATGAATCGGCACGAACGGCCCGATCCGAAGCGTGCGCAGCAGTTCGAACGTCGGCCTGAAGTCGCTTGCCAGCGTCCAGCGGAAGTCCCGGCCCTCCGCCGGCATGGAAAGCAGCGCAACGGTCACGCGCGTGAGCACGTCCTCGCGCACCGAAGGCAGCGACGAGAACACGGCGTCCGGATAAAGCAAGGTGCTCCTGCGGCACCCCTTGCCGCCCGAGCTTTCCTCAATCACGCGCAGTTCATCCCGGCCCACGGCGCCCATCTGAATCAGCCGCTCGAGTTCGCATGCGGGCAGCACTCCCGCATCGGCAAATCCGAGGGAGACAATGGTTGCCACATCGGGAATGCCGTAGTTCGTCTCATAAATCATGGAAAAGTGCCGATCCGGATCAATCCCCTGATTGCGCATGGCACCGGAAGCAAACAGCCAGCCCTCGAAACTGTGGCTGTCGGTGACGACGAGCTTGCCGCCCTTCAGATCAGCGAACTTGCCGTAGGAACTGTTGGAGCGGACAATCACGGCCGAGCCCACGGCCTGTGTCGGAGATCGGCCCTCCCTTGGCAGACGCACTGCCACCTGATGCGTGCCGAACTTTGAGATGAGGGCTGCATAGTGCCCCGCGCTCGTGAGCAGAAAATCCGGCTTAAGCCGCTCAATATCCTTTTCGATGTTCTGCTCCTCGAGTTCCACGAATCTGAATTTGTACTCGGGCAGCCGGGCCATGAGCCGATCCACCGTCGGAGCGTAGGTGTGGATGTAGAACTCGGGAGAAAAGGTGTCTACAAGCCCTACGGTGACAAGAGGCCTGTTGTCCGCCGCGACGGCCTCTGCGGCAAAAAGTGCGCCGAGTGCCAGAGCGCACAGCCACGCGCGCATGCCCAACCTCCAGGAAAGGGTTCGTTGAAGACGAAGTGCATGCTAGCACGCGCATTACAGTTTCAATACTGTCAGGCCGGGCGGACAAGTCCCTCAGCCTGCACTTCTTTTGAGAGAGCGCATCAACGCTAGGGGTCCCTCCGCGGCAAAGGAGCCGCAGGCCTCAACGCACCCCGTCTTTTGCCCGCGCCGCGCGATTGTCTTTTCCGCTCCGACCATATGCATCAGTCCGCCTCGTCTCATTCGGCTTCTCAATCATGATGACGGCGACATCCATGACATTGGTCCTAGTGGGACCAGTAAGAAAGAGCGCCCCGCACCGCTTAAGCGCAAGGTAGCTTTCGTGCCGCTCAAGGAGCCTTTGCGCCTCACCCGCTCCCAAGCTCATGAGCCGCTTGCATGAAAGAGCGTCGGCAAAGCCGCCCGCTGCATCCGTCGGCCCGTCCGTGCCGTCCGTTCCGGCAAAGAGCGCCGTGATCCCGGGATCCTCTCCGATGCGAAGAGCGGCGGCAAGGGCCATTTCCTGATTGCGTCCGCCCAGGCCGCTCGCGTTTCCGAGCGTCACCGTCGTCTCGCCCCCCG
>DNLN01000017.1:0-12015 GCA_003488465.1 Sutterella sp.
CATCTGATCTTTCACAAGTCCCGCCGCGGCGAGAAGCTCTACCGCACGGCCGATTTCGGCGGCGCCAATTCATTCGAATGCCTGCTTCCCAAACAGGGATTTGCCTACAGCACCGTTCCTAACTGGAAGACGGGACTGCACGGCGCCACGGGCTGGAACAGCCGCGGCGTCGGTCTCACCGGCACCGAGTCGATTTTTGCGAGGGACGAAGCGCTTGCATTCGACCCCTACGTGAAGGAAATCGGCATCACCGAGGATGACATCCCGGACGTGATCCTGCCGCAGGCCAAATCCGCACGGCACGGGGCCGAACTGCTCGGCCGCATCATCTCCACGACGGGCTGTGCCGAAGGCTTTGGCGTTGCCTTTGTCGACAGCCGCGAGATCTGGTATCTCGAAACAGGCACGGCGCACCACTGGCTTGCCGTAAGACTCCCCGAGGACTGCGCCTTCGGCTCGGCAAACCAAGGGCGCCTGCAGAAGTTCGATCCCAAGGACGGCGAGAACTTCATGGCAAGCGAAAAGCTTGTTGATTTCGCGATCGAGAACGGATTCTGGACGGGCAGACGCGAGGACTTCAACTTCTTTGCCGCGTACACCCGGAACGATGAACGCGACCTTGCGTACAACATTCCCCGCGTCTACGAAATTCTCCGTGCGTTCCTGCCCGGGTTTGACGCGCCGTTTGAAGACGGTGCGAAGTACCCGGTCTTCGTAAAGCCCGAAACGCCCGTTACGGTGGAAAGCGTCAAGGCGCTCCTTCGCAATCACTACAGCGAGGGGCCCCTCTCTTCACACGATCCCTACACGAACGGGAAGGCCGGCAAGGAACCGCTTCGCCCGATCTCGGTCTTTCGCACGTACGAAAGCCATGTGATGCAGGTGCGGCCGTGGCTGCCGAAAGCAATCGGAGAGGTCACCTATCTTGCGCTCGGCATGGCGGACCTCAGCGTCTACTTCCCCGTCTATCAGGGCATGACGAAGTTCCCGAAGGCGTTCTCCCTTGGCACGAACGAGGCGGACAATGATTCGGCGTACTGGATCTTCCGCAAGGTGCAGACGCTTGCGATGACCGACTACGAGCATCTCGCTCCAATCGTGAAGGATGCCTATGGGCAATACGAGGCCGCCCTTCCCGAGCGGATGCACTCGATTGAAAAGCGGTATCTGCGCCTTGCGCATGCCGATGAAAAGCGCGCCCGCAAATTTTTGCAAAAACAGAACGCAAAGCTCATGAATGAAGCCATGGACCTTGCCCGCGAGGTCCTGAACCGGCTCTTTACGGCTGCAACGGGAAACGTCCAGGCCGCAATCTTCTTTGCAAACAAAGCAAAGAAGGATTGATTCGGCATTCCTGTGCCGCAGCAGCGCCTCCTGCTGCGGCACGCTGCTCTACTTCCAGAGGCGCACGAAATGATGGATGGGCCCGTGGCCTGAACCGACCGAGAGTTCTCCCGAGGCGCGGATCGCCTCGTCGATGTAGGCCTTGGCGCTGCCGCAAGCCGCATCGAGATCCCCGGTTTTGGCAAGGAACGAAGCGATCGCGCTCGAGAGCGAGCAGCCCGTGCCATGCGTGTTCTTCGTCTGCGTGCGCACCGTTTCATATTCGCGGAACGACTTGCCGTCATAAAGGACATCCACGGCGCGGTCTCCTGCGAGATGTCCGCCCTTCAAATAGATTGCTGTATGTCCGCCGCAAAGCGCATGCAGGTCGCGCGCTGCTTCCCTCATCTCTTCGTATTTCCCGATTTCCCTGCCAAGGAGCACGCTTGCCTCCGGAAGGTTCGGCGTGATGACGCTTGCAAGCGGCAGAAGTTCAGTTTTAAGAGCGGCAATCGCCTCATCCTCTAAAAGCTTGTCTCCGCTCTTAGCCACCATCACGGGATCAAGAACAATCCAGCGCGGCCGGTATTCGCGAAGCGCCTCGGCAACCGCCCGAATGACGGGGGACTGCCCCACCATCCCGATCTTGACCGCATCGATCCGCACATCGGCAAAGAGCGTATCGAGCTGCGCCGTCACGAATGCCGGCTCAACGGGGAGAACCCCTGTCACAGCCTGCGTGTTCTGTGCAGTGAGCGCCGCAATCACCGCCGTGGCATAACAGCCAAGGGCGCTCATCACCTTGACGTCGGCAAGGACGCCTGCTCCGCCCGAGGGGTCAACGCCCGCAATGGTCAGCACGTTGGGGATTGCTTTTTCCATAATTCGTCCAGTTTTTCAAACATCTTTTCCGCCGCGCCCGTATAGGCGCCGGCAAACCGAAGGGCGTCGGCCCGCATGCCGGGCAGCACGCCGCCCGCAAAAAGCTCGGCAGCAAGCCCCATGGCTGATGCGGCATCCGGCACCTGCCTCGCAGCTCCGCTTGCCAATGCGTCCTCGGCCACCTTTGCAAAATTGAAGGTCGAGGGACCGAGAATCACGGGCGATCCGGCCGCCGCAGGTTCAATGAGATTCTGCGAGCCAAAGTTTCCGAAGCTGCCGCCCATCACCGTGAGATCGGCAAGCGCGCAGTAAAAACTCATCTCGCCCATCGTGTCGCCAAGAAGAACCTGCGTGTCCGCGGAGATTTGCGAGAGATCCCCCATCCTGCTCTTTCGAACGAACCGGATCCCAGCAGCTTCAAGCACCTGCGCCACCTCTTCAAACCGCTGCGGATGCCGAGGCACAAGCACTGTGAGAACATCCTTCGTAAGCGACTTGAGTTCGGGCGCAAACATCGCCTCCTCGCCCTGCCGCGTGCTTGCCAGAAGCAGGATGGGGCGATTCAGCACCGCCTTCAGTTCCTTTGCCCGCTCCGACTGCGCTTCATCGGGACGGATGTCGAACTTCACCGATCCACAGACGGAAATGTTCCGGCCGCCGATCAGAGCGATGCGCTCGGCATCGGAATCGCTTTGTGCAAGGATCGCCGTGAAGCTGCCGAACGCTTCGCTCATGAGGGATTTGACGCGCATCGCCTGGTCAAGACTCTTTTGCGATTCACGCGCGTTGGCAAGCACCATGGGGATGCCGCGCCTCTTCGCCTCGCAAAGAAGCGACGGCCATACTTCGGTCTCCATAAGGATTCCCAGACGAGGCTGTGTTTCATCGAGGAACTTTCCCATGAGGCTTGGCGTGTCGTAGGGCAGATAACACTGTCTCACGCGCCCCGGCCAGTCCTTCGCGATCCTTGCACCCGCATCGCGTCCGGTGGGCGTCATGCAGGTGAGAAGGAGCTCGCACTCGGGCCAGCGGCGGAGCATGAGGTTCACAAGCGCCCGGGCGGCATTCGTCTCCCCAAGGCTCACGGCGTGCAGCCACACCCTGGGGGAATCGCCCTTCGGATAGGGCGTCCGGCCAAAACGCTCATCCCAATGCTCAAGATACTCGGGCTGCTTTCTTGCCCGGCGCTGCAGATAGATGCGCGTCAGCGGCAGCACCGCTTTCCAGGCCAGCCCGTAAAGCGACAATGCCGCACTCATGAGACGACATCTCCATAGGCTTTCCAGACGGCATCAACGGAAGGCACCACGCCCTTGTCGCCGACCGTCACGGCCTTTCCCTCGGAAACGAGCCTGAAAAGGCTCGCACTCGTGCCGACAATGATTCCGACCGAAGGAACGGCGAGCGCGGCGCCCAGATGCGCAAGCCCCGTATCAACGCCGATCATGGCGCGGGCTTTCTTGATGACGGCCGCGCACTCCGTGAGCTTCATTCGGGGGAGCACGATCGCGTCGCCGATTTGCTGTGCAAGCCGCTCCACGCGCGCCTTCTCTTTGTCGCTGCCCCAAAAGAGCGCGCAGGAGATGCCCCCAGCCGAGAATCTCTTCCCGAGCTCCACCCAGCGGTTCTCAGCCCAGAGTTTTTCCACGCGGCTCGTGTTGGGAGCCAGAGCAACGAAATTCTCGGGCAGGACGAGCCCCGCAGGCGATTCGCCTGCGACAAGCCCATAGTGGGGCGAGGCTTCGTCAATCGCGTACCCCAGGGATCTTGCCGCCATCACCCGGTAGCGGCGCACGGGCCTCAACTCCTCAGGAACGGCCAGCCGTTCGCTGTAGAAAATGCTGGCAAGCGGCTCCCGGATCGTCTCCCTCGAGTAGCCGAAGGAGTGCGCATGCGCCCATTTCGTCACGAGCGCGGAGCGGATGAGCCCCTGCAGGTCGATGACGGCGTCGTAGTGCGCCTCGCGTAGCGCGTGCCGCACCGCGCCGATCTCGCTTAAAACCGCCTTGTCAAAGAGCCCCTTTCGCCATCTGCGAAAGGCCGTCACCACGATCCCGTCGATAAAGGGAGAAAGCTGCGGAATGTCCTGAAAGGACTCCTCGACCACCCAGTCGAGCCGGGCATCCGGAAACGCCTTCTTGATGTCATAGGCGACGGGGAGCGCGTGAACCACGTCTCCCATCGATGAGCTTTTCACTACCAGGATGCGCTTGGGATTCACCATGATCCTCGTCTTTGCCTCACTCTTAGCATCCGAGATTCTTTTCAGCCTGCCGGGAGAGCTTCTTGCCGAGTTCGACACCGGGCTGGTCAAAGGGATTGACCCCATAGAGCGTGCCCAGCATCGAAGTCTTGTGTTCGTACATCGCCATCAGCGCACCAAGCGTCTCGGGCGTGAGCTGCTCGATGGCGATCGCCGTCACGGCATTGAAAGCCTTGTCCTCGGGCACCCGGCGCGTCACAAGCGCCTCAACCTGCGCTTTGGCGTTGGCATTCAGAACTCGGTGCAGTTCGGCGTGCTTGTGTCCGGGCTTCTCACACCAGAGCAGATCGATCGACGTATTGCTCGTTCCTTCCCGCAGCCACTGATAGAACGAGTGCTGGGAGACGTTGCCATGCCCGCCCCAGACGCACTGTCCTGTGGGGGTCTCGATCAACTCGCCATCAACCGAGAGGTTCTTCCCGAGGCTTTCCATCTCAAGCTGCTGCAGCCAGCTCACGATCACCCGCAATCGCTCGTCATAGGGCAGCATCACGTGGGAGGCCATGCCGTTTCTCGTGGCATTCCAGTACGCAAGAAGCGCCAGCACGAGCGGCAGATTCTCCTCGGGACTAGCTGAAGCGACATGCCGGTCCATGGAATGCGCACCGGCAAGCAGGCCCCGGAACACCTCGGGACCGAGGGCAATCGCATCTGCCAAGCCGATCGCACTCCACACCGAGAAGCGTCCCCCCACCCAGTCCCAGATGGGAAAGAGGTTTTCGTCCGGCAGGTTCATCTCGCGCGCAGCGTTCCTGTTCGTGGACACGACGAACATATGCTTGTTGCGATCCTTGCCAGTAATGCCGGCATCCAGAAGCCACTGATCCACCGCCGTGGCATTGACCGCAGTCTCCCGGGTCTTGAAACTCTTCGAAGAGACGATAACCAGCGTCTTGAAGGGATTGAGGCCCGAGACCACACGGTCAAAATTCACGCCGTCGGCAGCTGCAAGGAAATGGAGTCTGATCGTCGGAACGGGATTTCGCAGGGCGTGATAGACAGCACGGGGCCCGAGTTCTGAGCCGCCGATTCCGACATTGATGACATCGGTGATCATGTCGCCCCGGCATCCGGTGCGCAACCCGCTTCTCACTTCGGCGGCAAGCTCGCACATGCGCTCGAGCGTCTCGGCGACTTCCTTGTGGCAGGGCGCGGAGAGCTGCGGATCGCGCAGCGCCGTGTGAAGGGCGGCCCGGTGCTCGGACGTGTTCACAATGTCGCCGCGGCGCATTGCGGCGTTCGCCTCAAGCACGCCCTTTTCTTTTTCAATTTCAAAAAGATGAGCAAAATCCTCAGCAGTCAGTCGCTGCCGCCCAAGATCCAGCGCAATGCCGCAGGCGCAAATCGTGCACTGCGGCCTGCTGTCTCGAAGAAACGGGGCGGGTGTATTGGTACTCATATGCATGCTCTCCGGCATCAACATGGTGCTAGGGCGCTCTTAAGCCTTAAAAGGCGCCCCAATCGTATGGAGAGTAAGTCTAGCAACATCGATATTTTTCTCTTGCGCTCGGTCAGAAGGAGGCAGCCGCAGGAGGCCGCGCAGAGCCTAAACACAGCCTTTAGCAACTAAAATGCCGGGATTGCGGCTGCTCTTGCCGCGTTCAGTTCTGTTTTTATGAACAAGTCAATTCTTGAGAGCAAGCGCCTGCTGATCGTTGGCGACATGATGCTCGACAAATACTGGTTCGGAGACGCGACTCGAATCTCCCCGGAGGCACCCGTGCCGGTCGTGCGCGTTCAGCGCACCGAGGAGCGCCTCGGCGGCGCGGCCAACGTCGCCCTCAACGTGCGCAGCCTCGGAAGCGCCGTGACCCTCATGAGTTTTGTGGGTCAGGACGAAGCGGGCGAAACTGCCGTACGGCTTCTTGAACAGGCCGGAATCACGCCGCGCCTTCACATTGACCCTCACTTGAAGACCACCGTGAAGTTGCGCCTTCTTGCGCGCCAGCAGCAGGTCGTTCGCATCGACTTCGAGGATCACCCGGGCACCGAAGTGCTCGCCGCTCTCACGGGCGAATTCGCGGGCCGCATCGGAGGCTTTGATGCGCTCATCCTCTCGGACTACGGCAAGGGAGGGCTGGATCACATCACGCAGATGATTGCCTCTGCTAGGGATGCCGGCATTCCGATCCTCATCGACCCCAAGGGCTCGAACTACGACCGATACAGCGGCGCAACGATCATCACGCCGAACCGCTCGGAACTCGCTCAGGTCGTTGGCTGCTGGTCAAGCGAAGAGGAGCTCACCGTGAAGGCCCAGAACCTCAGGGCTCGCCTCGGGCTCAAGGGGCTCCTGCTCACCCGCAGCGAGGAAGGCATGACGCTCTTTGACGAGAACGGTGCGCTCACCGTTCCGGCCCAGGCCCGCGAGGTCTATGACGTCTCTGGCGCAGGCGACACCGTGATCGCCGTGCTGGCAACGATGCTCGCCGCAGGCATGGAACTGCCGCAAGCCGTGCGCACCGCCAACCGGGCGGGCAGCATCGTCGTTGGAAAACTCGGCACCGCCTCGGTGTCCTATGAAGAACTTTTTGGAAACTGATTCATGTCCATTCTGGTTACCGGCGCAGCCGGCTTCATCGGCTGCAACAACGTTCTTGCCCTGAACCGCGAAGGCGTTACCGACGTCATCGCCGTCGACAATCTGACGCGAAGCGAAAAATTCGTGAATCTTGCCGCCTGCAAAATCAGCGACTATTTTGACAAGCGGGACTTCATCGAGCGCGTGCGCAACAAGACCGCGCCGGTGCCCGAAGCGATCTTCCACCAGGGGGCCTGCTCGGACACGATGGAAACGGACGGCCGGTACATGATGGAGAACAACTACCGGTACACGCTCGAGCTTTTCGAGTGGGCGCAGAAGCTGCGCATCCCCTTCATCTACGCAAGCTCCGCCGCAACCTACGGCGCAAGCTCCGTGTTCGTCGAGGATGTCCGAAACGAAGGGCCCCTCAATGTCTACGGCTACTCCAAGTACCTTTTTGACCAGGTGCTCCGCTCCCGCATGGCCACGCTCACGGCGCCCGTCGTGGGGCTTCGCTACTTCAACGTGTACGGCCCGCACGAGCAGCACAAGGGCCGGATGGCCTCGGTCGCCTTCCACCAGTACTTCCAGTTCCTCAAAGAGGGCAAGGTGCGTCTTTTTGAAGGCTGCCTTGGCTACGGCAACGGCTGCCAGATGCGCGACTTCGTCTACGTCGAGGATGTCGTCAACGTCGCGATGCACTTCCTTTCCGCGGGCAAGAGCGGCATCTTCAACTGCGGCACGGGGCGAGCACAGCCCTTCAACGACATTGCGCTCACGGTCGTGAATTCGCTTGGCGGCACGGACTTCACGCTTGAAGAGGCCGTTGCGAAGGGGCTCATCGAATACATCGACTTCCCCGAGGCCCTGAAGGGCAAGTACCAGGCATTCACTCAGGCCGATCTCACGGCCCTGCGCGAAAAGGGCGGCTACGAAGGCGCCTTCCGCACGGTTCAGCAGGGAACGGCAAGCTACATGGAGTACCTCAAGAAGGCGCATCCGGCAGCTTGAGAACAAATTCATGAGCAAAAGGGCTGCATTCTTCGACCGCGACGGCGTGATCAACCTTGACCGCGGCTACGTACACACGCCAGATGAGTTCATCTGGATTGACGGCGTGAAGGATGCCGCCCGACGGCTTCACGAAGCCGGATACCTTCTCTTCATCGTCACAAATCAGTCGGGAATCGCCCGGGGGATGTTCCCGGAAGAAACGTTCCTAGAGCTCGATCGCCTGGTGCGCGCGGAGTTCGCCGCAAGCGGCGCACCGATCGAGCGCACCTACTACTGTCCGCATCACCCGGAAGCCAAGGTTGCCCGGTACAGAACCGTTTGCAACTGCCGCAAGCCTGCTCCGGGGATGATTCTTGAGGCAATCCGGGAATACGGTTTAGATCCCAGGCAGTGCGTGATGTTCGGCGACTCAGCCAGGGATCTGGATTCCGCGCTCTCGGCGGGCGTTGCCGCTCGCTTTCTTCTCGGCAAGGACGGGAAAGAAATCCCCGCCCCTTGCGGCTCCTCAACGGGAACGGCTAGAAACCTCAAGGAAGGGGTTGCGGCCTTCCTTGACAATCCTGCGTCCTAAGGACGAGTGCACAGGCAGTGCGCCATCGGTTCGCCCGCGCTGCGGGTGAGGCCCGTCAAGCGTTCAAGCGCTCCTGCCGGAGACTTGAGTCCCAGTTCAGAACTCACTCTTGCGAGCGGATCGATTTCGGAGAACACCTTGACCGCGAGTCCCTTCACCCAGGAAAGAAGCGGCTCGTCATCAGCCGTATAGACGTACTCGGGGGCCTTCTCCGGAAGGTTTGCGAGTTTCTTGGCAAGTTCCTTGGCGCTCTCAATGCCGCCCAATTCATCCGCCAGTCCCAGCGCCTTTGCCTGCCTGCCGGTATAAACGCGCCCCTCGGCAAGCTTTTCAACTTGAGAGACGGACAGGTTTCTTGATTCGGCCACAAGCTTGATGAAGTCGCTGTAGGTGTTCCCGATCATGAGCTCGAGCATTGTTTCAAACCGCGGATTCATCGGCAGAGCCGGGTTCGAAGCCCCGGCAAGCCAGGCGGTCGTCATGCCGCCCGTGCCGATCGAAAACTTCTCAAGCGCCTTTTCAATGGTGGGCATCATGCCGAAAACACCGATGGAGCCGGTGATGGTTGCCGGATCGGCAACGATTCTGCTCCCGGCAAGGCTGATCCAGTAGCCGCCGCTTGCCGCATAGTCGCCCATGCTGATCACGACGGGCTTTCCTGCCTTCTTGACAAGCTCGATCTCACGCCGGATGAGTTCGCTTGCAACCGCGCTGCCCCCGGGGCTGTCGATGCGGATCACGACGGCAGCGACATCCTTGTCGCGCCGTGCCTCGCGGATCAGCTTCACTGCGGATCTCGATCCCACCTCGCCCAAAGTTCCGACACCATCCTTGATGTCGCCCTCAAGCGTGATCAGAGCGATGCCGACGCCCTTGCCTTCTCCCTCGTCTCGCGCCGCAAGGTAGTCGAGGTAATTCACCGTCTTTAACTTGTCCTTGCCGGGATTGCCGCCCTGACGCTCGATGAGCAGATCCAGCACCTCGTCGTTGGAGCGGAGCCCGTCGACGAGATTAGCCTTCAGAGCCACCTGGCTCATACGGCCGGCGGCCTCGGCAAGCGCCTCGGGCAGCGTATTGATGTAGTTCTGAACGGTTGCGGGAAGAAGGCCTCGGGAACTCTGGATCGAATCGGTGAGCTGAGTCCAGGAATCATTCATCCAGAAGGCGTCCGCAGCCAGCGACTCATCCGAGGGCTCGCGCCTCACAAATACTTCGGGGAAAGTCTTGTAGGCGCCCGCCTTGAACACGTGCACGGTAACGCCCGCGTTCTTGAGCGTCTCCCCCCAGTAAAAACGCTGCCCGCCGATTCCGGTCAAAAGCACGGCGCCCATGGGGTGCAGAAACACCTCGTCGGCAGCCGATGCGATCGCATACTGCTTCTGGGAAAAGGAACTCGACCAAACGGTGATCTTCTTGCCGCCGGTACGGAAGGCGCGCATGGCCTGCGTGATCTCCCGGATGCTCGCAAGACCCACGCTTCCGAGGTCATCAAGCGACATATAGACCCCCGTCACTGCGGCGTCTTTCCGGGCATGTTTCAGCGCATCGAGCACGTCGGCGAGCACGGTCTGCGGTTCATGCCCTCGAACGGCCCGCATCACAGCGGAGCCCTTTCCCGACACGGAAGCCTGCTCGACGACCGATCCGGCAAGGTCGATGTAAAGGATGCTCTTATCGGGAACCGAGGGCTTCGTGTCAATGAAGAACACTGCGACAAGTCCGCCGATGATGACAAGGAGCAACAGGTTTGCAATCGCAGTGCGGGTGAAGTTAAGCAGGTTCCAGGTGGCGCAGAAGATGCGCTTGGCAAGTTTCCACATGATCGTCTAGTCGCTTTCTTTATCTTGGTGATTCATCAGCCGCAGTTTGACGCGGCTCACGGACGGAGCCTTCCTTGGCGCCACGAGCCTTGCAAGCCCTTCGATGGAGGGCACCGCCACATCCACATAGGCCGGGCGCCTGACGGCGTTTGCATGCCGATAGCCTGTGCACCAGACAGTGCGCATGCCGAGTTCATGGGCGACCTTGAGATTGGCAAGGCTGTCGTCAATCATCACCGTGTCTTGCGGCTTCACGCCCGCCCTGCGGCAGGCATGAAGAAGCAAAACGGAGTCCGGCTTGCAGCGCCACGCCCCCATCACATGCATATCGTTGGCCGTCACGGAAAACTTGAACGCGTCCCGCACGCCGAGCGTCCGCAAAACCCGATCCGCGTATGCCCGGGGGCCGTTTGTCAGCACCGCCTTCTGTCCAGGCAGGCGTCGGATGAGTTCGCAGAGCGCTCTCGGGTGCGCTGAACGCGACACCGCCTCCTCGACATTGAAATCGTGCGCGGCAGCGAGGAACTCCTCCGGTGCAATCGCGTGATGCATCGCCAGGCCGAGAAACGTCGCGCCATACCGCTCCCAGTACCCGTGCTGAAGCCTTGCGGCCTCTTGTTCCGACACGCCAAGACGCTCCCTGATGAAACGCTCCATTCGCGGGTGAATGGCTTCAAACACGCTGTGCGTTGCGTCGTACATCGTGTCGTCCATGTCAAAGAGCCAGAATTTTGGCGTTCCGAGCGGCGCGGAGAAATTGTCCTCTTGAGGCGAATGCATTTTTGGCAATGAAAGTCCTGAGTTGCTTTCAGACGCAGTTTACGCGGCCTGACCGCCTTTATCGCTTTGTGCGATAGATCACGAGACGGGAAAGCGCAAAGTTGACAAAGAGCCCTGCAATCGAGCCCACGGCAATGCCCAGCACTGGGAACTCGGCAACAAGGGGCCACACCTTCATGCAAAGAACAAAGCTCAGGTAGTTGACAGTGCCGCCGGCGAGCATGGACGAAAAATAGGTCAGGAATTCAGCCGGCAGGGATCCATTGAACTTCAGCCCGCGAAATGTCACGTTGCGATTGAAAAGCCAGGTCGTGATGACGCCGACAAAGAAGCTCAAACCCCTTGCGGCATAGTACGGAACAGCAAGCGCCGCGAGGTAGTACACGCCTGTGTCAACGATGAATCCAAGCGTGCCGGAGATGCAAAAGAGAATGAAGCGCCTCATTGTGAGCGTATCTGGAAAGACCTCGAGTTTTGCCGTCAAAAAATCTGCACAAGCAGCGCAACTTCTGCCGAGCATCTAAACCGCTTGGCTAAGAGGCCGTGCGGCAACTTCTCTTGTACCGGCAGGAGTCCCATCGCGAGCAACCAGAACGCATTCAAGTTCCCATGTCTGAACGGAACGGTTGTCAGCTTTTTTCTACCATCTACCACACTCAAACTGGTAGAACGGTAGGAAAATCACTTATGGTGGTAGAAAAATGCTTCTTGCCTGAACAAGAATCTATCCGCGCCGAGTTGAAAACCCGCTTGAGAACGAGCCAAAAAAGGCAGCGGGCAAAAAAATGGTGGCTAGGGACGGAATCGAACCGCCGACACGCGGATTTTCAGTCCGCTG
>DNLN01000017.1:12061-12463 GCA_003488465.1 Sutterella sp.
CTACCAACTGAGCTACCTAGCCACGTAAGGAGTGCGAATCTTATATGCCTTTTGTCAGTTTTGCAAGGCTTGCGATTGTCTGTCTTGCCAAAACCGACCAGGTTCGCTTGATTTGCAAGCAAAAATCCCCTTACAAAGAGTTAAGTTTGCGGCAATGTTCCGACATCAGAATTGCTCCCCAGCAAGTCTGAACTTCATTAGACTCAGGCGCCTCCGCCCCCGGGACCCCATCCAGCTCATCCGGGGCGTCGGTGTTTTTGAGCCGCGTTTTTTGTCATGGATCTTCTCTGCCTAGGCCTTAATCACACGACGGCTCCCGTCTCAGTGCGCGAGCGCGTCGCCTTCGGCGCCGAACAAATCGCCCCGGGAATTGAACTGATCAAGTCCCGTCTGGGCGACGCA
>DNLN01000017.1:12512-12660 GCA_003488465.1 Sutterella sp.
CCTGCGGCGGCGTCCATGAAGCCATGATTCTGTCGACCTGCAACCGCACCGAGATCTACTGCGCCTGTGAGGACACTGCGGTTGCCGGGAAATCCCTGAGTGCTCTCATTGAAGAGATCAAGTCCGTCCCTGCCACGAACTTTGAGCC
>DNLN01000164.1 GCA_003488465.1 Sutterella sp.
CTGAAGAACATGAAGCCCATGGCGGAAAGAAGGCTTTCCCAGGTGAAGGCCTCGGGATGCCAGCTAAAGAGATATTCGATGCCCTTTTCCGCGCCCGGAAGCGTCACGCCCCGGATGATGATGACGATCATCAGGATGAAGAACGTGGGCAGCAGCACCTTGTTCAGGCGCTCGATGCCGCTGCTCACCTCGCGGTTGACGACGAGGGCCGTGAGCAGCAGGAAGACGATCTGAAAGCCGATTGCGTGAACCGGGTTGGCAACGAGAGCTCCGAAGTGCGCGCCGAGTGCCGCCTTGTCGGCGACTGCGGCGTTTCCGAGCAGCGCGTCAATGAAGTACGCGACGGTCCAGCCGCCGACTGCGGAGTAAAAGCACAGGATGCCGAAGCCCGTGGCGACGGCGATGTAGGCGAGGGGCAGATAGGCCTTCCCGCCCAGCTTGCGAAAGCCCGGCACGGTCGAGATGCCGGCAATGCGCCCGACTGCGATTTCGGCAATCAGCAGCACGAGACCCACCGTGAAGGTGAGGATCATGTAGGGAAAGAAGAACGCGCTGCCGCCGTTGCTGCCCGCGAGATAGGGGAATTTCCAGATGGCGCCAAGGCCAACGGCCGCGCCGACGCTCGAAAGGATGAAGCCGATTTGGCTTGCCCAGGTACTGCGTGAGGTCATGGGAGATAACAGGTGAAACTATGAAACAAAAAAAGCGCGGTAAACGCTTTAACGAGAATAGCATAGCGAAGGAACGTGTTCCTTCGCTATGCGCGAGCCTGCCTGCCTTCCTGCAGTGCCTTCTAGGTGATTGACTGTACTCCCGGCCCGCTGAGCGTGCTGGCTCCTGCCGATTCCTTGTGCACTTCGATCTGCGTGGGGATCCGCTCTTCGATTCTGCCGACATGGCTGATGACGCCGACGAGCCGGTTGCCGACAGTCATTTTGTCCAGCGCTCCAAGTGCGTTTTCAAGGCTTGCCTCATCGAGCGTGCCGAAACCTTCGTCAAGAAAGAGCGACTCGATCGTCACGTTGGTGCTCGAGAGCTTGGAAAGGCCGAGTGCGAGCGCAAGGCTCACGAGGAACGTCTCGCCGCCCGAGAGGTTGCTCGCCGCCCGCCGCTCACCAAAGAGTTCCGAGTCTTGAACATAGATCGAAAGAGGGCTCGTCCTGTCGTCCTGTTCGTCCGGCTGCACGAGCGTGTAGCGGTCCGAGAAGTTTGAGAGCGCCTCGTTCGCGAGCCGAATCAGCCTGGCCATCGTAAGGCCCTGCACAAAGAGACGGAACTTCTTGCCGTCGGCTGAGCCCACAAGGTCGTTG
The DNA here is from genome assembly GCA_003488465.1 of Sutterella sp. Classification (GTDB taxonomy): domain Bacteria; phylum Pseudomonadota; class Gammaproteobacteria; order Burkholderiales; family Burkholderiaceae_F; genus Duodenibacillus. The sequence continues at coordinate 1,311 of DNLN01000164.1, forward strand.
AGCGTCTTCCAATAGTCGAACTCCTTGCGGGCCGCTTCGATTTTCCTGAGCAGTTCATCTGCGGCCTGCCGCTTTTGCCGGTCGCTCTCAAGCTCCCTGCTGAGGGCACCGAATTCCGTGTCAAGCTGGGAGCGCTTCCCCGAGAGCGATTGCTTGGCAAGCGAGCACTCTTCGGGTGTTTTTTCCGTACGGCGCTCCTGCACCAGTCTCTCGAGCGCTTGCTGCGATTCGAGCTTCTGCTTTTCGGCCGTCTGCTTGTCGACGGCATACTGGTCGAGCGTTTTGCGGGATGCTTCACGATCTGCCTCCGAGAGGCGCGCCTCAAGCCAGAGCGGTTCGCTCGGGAACCCTTTTTCAGAGAGTTTCTGCAGCCACACGGCCTGCGCCCGCTGCGCTTCGGCCGCAAGCTCGGCAAGGGTCTTTTCGGCGGCATCCCTGCGCGTCAATGCGGCGGCAAGGTCTCTGGCGCTCGCCTCGGCCTTGCTGCGCGCCTGCTCTTGTCTGCCCAAAGCGTCATGCAGGTTCCGTTTGGAGACATTCTCCTCGGCGTCGGCATCGCGGGCGCCGAAAAGAGCCGAGCGATCGGACTTGAGCTCAGACAGAGCCTGCGTGCTTGATGCAAGAACCTCGGCAGCGCGTTTTTCCTCCTGCGCCGCCCGGGCCTCGGAGTTCTTTTGCTCGGCGAGCGTTGCCGTGAGTGTCTTGCGATCGCTTTCCTTTGCGGCAAGACGCTCGGCTGCCTGCTGATACGCAAGGCGCCGCTCGGAGAGCTGCCCGAGAGCCTCTTCGGCTTGCGGCGCTCCGCCCTCAAAGAGCTTCCCGTATGTCTCAAGCACCGAGGCGCGCCGGCCGTCAAGAGCCTCGGCCTGGCGCTCACGCTCCTTGCGTGCCGCGAGCAGGGCCGATGCAGCGGCCTCATCGGCGGCTTTGGCGGCAGCGGCTCTGGCGATCAGCGCTTCGCTTTTTGCTTTGTGTCCGGCAAGGGCATCCTGCGCGGCCTTGAGCGCTTTTTCGGCTGAACTGATCGAGTCCAGTCTTGCTTCGAGTGCGCCGATCCTGCGGTTTTCCGCATCCCTTTCGGTCAGAAGATCGGTTAGGCTCGCGAGGCCGTGTTCGGTCTTGAACGCGGCAAGAGCGGCAGCTAGCGAATCGATGCGCGCCTGCAGCCTGGCGAGTTCCTTTTGCGCCGATTCGATCTTTCCGCTGGTTGCGCTGAGCGTGCCGCGCTCGCCATCGAGCCTGCTGCGGGTTTTCTTCAGGAGCGCGCGGGTCTTGGCAAGCTCCTGGTCCGAAGAGAGGATGCCCTCGGGCAGATGCACGGCAAAGGGGTGCTCGGTTGCGCCGCAAAGCGGGCAGGGTGAGCCGTTTGTGAGCCTCTTTCGCTCATCCTCAAGGCTCAGAAAATGGGAGAGCTCCTCAAGGCGCGTCTCTTCGCGCTCAAGAAGCGTTGTTTCCGATTCAAGCGCCTGCACCTGCAGCGCAGCTCTCTTGCGATCATTCTCGAGCCGTTCAAGCTCCTGTCTGCGGTCGGCAAGGACTTTCTCCTCGTTTTGGATCGTCTGATTTTCCTTGTGCGCCGCATCGATCGAGCGGACTTTGTCCTCGGAAGCCTTGAGAGCGGCCGCATACTGCTGCTCGGTTTTGCCATCGAGCGCCCGGGTGAGGTTCGTGCGCGCGCCTTGCTCCTGTCCGGAAAGCACCTTGGTTTTCTCTTCGGATTGGGCAAGGAGCCTGTTGGCTTTCTCTGCAGCTTCCCGGGTTCTGCTTGCAGCCAGCCGCTTTTCCTCTTCATTGCGTGCGGCTTGCGAGAGCGCTTCTGCAAGAGCCTTGAGCGTTTCGCGCTCGGTGATGAGCGTTTCTCCAAGGGGCAGCAGGGCTCTGTCTGCCGCATGCTCTGCGAGCCACTCGCTTTCGAGCCGGGCGGCTTCGGCGAGTCTGCCGATCGACTGCTCGGTCTTGCCGCGGGCTGCCTGCAGTTTTTGCAGGTTCTGCCGCTTGAGCTGCAGTTCGTTTTTTTCGTCGTCAGTCTGTCTGGCTGCGCTCAGGATGCTGGCGTCAAGCGGGCGCACCTTGCTCAGGACGGCAAGGAGCCGTTCATGCGCTTCGGACGCTGCAGATGCCTGCTTTTGGGCCGCCGTGAATGCGCTGGCGGCTTCATCGGCATGGCGTTGAGCCTGGGCGTGCGCTTTTTGCGCACGGTCCTTCTCCTCGCGGGCGGTGAGGGCGCGCACCTGCGCCTTTTGCTGTTCGCTGTACTGGGCGGCAATGCTCTCGGCCGTCTGCGCCTTTGCGAGGCGCACTCCGAGTGCATTCATTTCCTCGGAGCGGGCCGCAAGCAGTTCCAGTGCTTTTGCGTTTTTTTCAATATCGCCCTGGCGCGTTTGCATGGCTGCGTGCCAGCCGATGAGCTCCTCAACGGCCTTGAGCGCAGCTTGGGTTTCCGAGCGGGCCTGCCCGATGGTTTTGATGCGCTCTTCGAGTTCCTGTCGTTTCTCATCGGCTAGGGGCGGATTGGCTCCCAAGAGAGCCTGCTGCCTGTCAAGTTCAAGTTCCCTTTCGCGGGTCAGCTCCTGAATGCGCCTGGAGATCTGCGTGTAGATCTGCGTGCCGGTGATCTGCTCGAGAATCACGGCGCGCTCGTCGTCCGAGCTTTTGAGAAAGGCGGCGAATTCGCCCTGAGCAAGGAGCACCGAGCGGCAGAACTGCTCATAGGTGAGGCCGGTGATTTCAGGGACCTTGCGCTCAAACTCGCTGATCTTTTCGCAAAGCGGGATCCAGCTTTCAGACTCGGACGCGCCGGGGACGAATTCATCGAGCCGAACCTTTTGCTGCTGCAGGTTCTCCGAACTGCGCGAGCGGTGCTGCTCCCAGAGTGCGCGGTAGCGCTTGCCGCCTGCGGTGAAGGTGGTTTGCGCCATGCACTGCTTGGTGCCGCGGTGCATGACCTCGTTGCGCGACTTGCTGATCTGTCCGAGCCGGGGCGTGCGGCCGTAGAGCGACAGCCCGATGGCATCCAGAATCGAGGATTTGCCTGCGCCCGTGGGGCCGGTGATGGCAAAAAGCCCCCGGTATTCGGGCGCAGTGAAGTCGATCCGCCAGGTGCCCTTCAGGGAATTGATGTTCTGAAAAGTCAGTGTTTCGATGCGCATGTCAGTTGCTTCCTTCGCCGGGCGGCAGGTCGATGTTGAGACTTGCAAGCACGCTCTCAAAACGGGTTTGCAGTTCGGCTCTGGTGCTCTCGTCGCAGCCGGCCTTTTCAAGACGTTTGACGAACACGTCCCGAGGCGTGAGTTCGCCCACATCGATGTCGGTCTGGCCCTCGGCTGCAAGGTAGGCCTGACGCTGGCTCTCGTCGCGGCTCCGGGCAAGGCGAAGGCGGCTTCCTGCAAGGATTTTCGCGACCTTTTCCGCGAGGTTCCCGGCCGGAGCATTTCCCGTGTGGATCACTTCGACGATGGCGGATGCATCGGCGCTTTTGAGTTCAGCAAGCCGAGAGAGAATTTCCTCGGCCGTGCCCGCAACGGTTTCCAGTCTGTCAAATGCGGGGACGCAAAGAGTGCGCACTTCGGGTGTGGCGCCGGGTGCGAGATCAACGATGCGCACCTGCTTGTCTTGCGACGTTTCGGAAAAGTCAAGCGGCACGGGTGAGCCGCTGTAGGCTCGGGTTTCATTGCCCGCCACTGTCTGCGGCCTGTGCAGGTGGCCGAGCGCGAGGTAATCGATTTGCTCGGGGAAGGCGTTGGCGGGAATCTGCCCCAGGTTGCCGATGTAAAGGCTCCTTTCGGATGAGCCGAGCGTGCCGCCGGCGGCAAAAAGATGCCCCGTTGCAAGGAGCGGGACGCGGTGTTCTCCCATGAGCGCCACGGCGCGCTCGAGCAGTGCGGCGTAATGCGCGCCGATGCTTTGCGCTAGGAGCGCATCGCGCTCGTCGCTCACCTGATCTCCGAGCCGCAGCACGTCGCGTTCACGAAGATAGGGTACCGCCAGAACCACCGCTTCGAGCGCTCCGGCGGGAGAATAAAGTTGCACGAGTTCGTTCTCGCCGGGGACCCCGCACACGTGAATGCCCATGTGCGCGAGGAGTTTTTCCGGGGCGTCGATCAGGCTGGCTGAATCATGGTTCCCCGCGACGATGACTGCGTGTCGGCAGCAGGTCTCGGAGAGGCGTCCGAGAAACGAGTAGTACAGGTTCTGCGCCGCATGCGGGGGCGTGGCGGTGTCAAAGACGTCGCCCGCAACGATGAGGGTGTCGATGTGTTCGCTCTGAATCGTCTCAAGGAGCCAGTTAAGGAACCTTGCGAACGTTTCGCTGCGGTCGACTGAGCCAAGATCCTTGCCCAGATGCCAGTCCGATGTATGGAGAAAGCGCATGAAAGCACCCGCTCTGAAAGCATTCGGGCGGCTTTTTCCGCATGTCTGGAAATGCCGCCCGGAAAAATGAAATATGAAATGCCGCGCCTAGGCCTTGAGTTCGAACAGGCCCTGCAGCTCCCGCGTGGTGAGATTCTCGTCAAAGGGAACGAATTCGCCCCTGGAGTTCTTGAACACGCCGTAGGGAACCGCACGGCACCCGCAGCGGCGGTGCAGCTTGGTGTTTGTCCAGACCTTGTTGCGCAGTTCAACGGGAAGCGCCTCGACCTTGCCGTATCGCAGACCGCGGAAATCGGCATCGCGGAAATGCTCGTGATGCCTGTCAAAGAGTTTCCAGGGCGCCTTCGCCATGAGGATTGTCGTTGCCTGGGGTTCGGAATGGATGTTCAAGAACGAGATCGGGTAGAAGCGGACCTCTACGCGGCTGAAGAGCGGTTGGAGCCGGGTGAACAGACGGTCGCAGTCAGGGCACTGGGTGTCGATGAAGACATGGGCTACCTTGCGGCCGGACGGGCCCGGGTACGTGAAGTAAGTTCCGTCCTTTTCCATGGTTTCGTACATTTTCCTGCCGTCCCAGATGGAGGGGACGCTGGCGGGCTTGGCAAAGACGGGCTGAGCGGCTGCTGCGCAGAGGACTGCCGCACCGAGCAGGCTGCGGCGGGTGAGCGTTGTGGTCATTACTAAAAAAACTCCAGAAAAAAAGCGAAAGACTCTGTCACTATACGGCCTTGAGGCAAAAAGGTGCGAACGAAAATGTAAATATCTGTGCCGCTATGGATGCGCATCCTGTTTTTGCTGCCTTTTTTCTGCGGCTTGGCAGTTTGCCTGAAGCAGTGGCTAATACCTCAAGAGTGCGGCGCGAGCGACTGTGCTTTGCGCTGACTGCCTCGCTAAACTGCGCCCAATATCTCTCTTTTAGGAACCTTGACGCATGCAGAAACGAAAGCTTTTGATTGTGGCGGCTGAACTGGCGGCTCTTGCGGCCCTTCCCGGCGCAGCTCTTGCGGCTCCGGAACGCGTTCTCGAGGCAGGCATGGACGCGGCCTATCCTCCCTTTGGCTCCCAGGACACCAAGAGCGGGGAGTATGTCGGGTTCGATGTCGACATCATCAAGGCGATCGCCCGGGCCGAAGGCTTTGAAGTGCAGGTGAGAAATCTTCCGTTTGACGGCCTGATTCCGGCGCTTCGCACCGGCACGATCGACATCGCGATCAATGACATCACGATTTCCGAGGAGCGCGCGAAGGCGGTTGACTTCTCGAGGCGCTACTACATCGCGGGCCTTGGCGTCGTTGTGCAGGCGAACAACACCACGATCCGCACGGAAGCCGACCTCAAGGGCAAGCGGCTCGGCGTGTCGATCGGCTCAACGGGCGAGATCGCGGCCAAGAAGATTCCCGGCGCCAGGGTGCGCGTCTTCAATCAGCTGAACGAGGCGTTCTGGGAGCTCAGGAACGGCGGCGTGGATGCCGTGATCAACGACATCCCGACGAACGACTACTACGTGGCCACGGCAGGCAGGGGCAGGGTGAAGTCCCTTGCGCTCGCGCTCACCGAGGAGGATCTGGGCATTGCCGTTCAGAAGGGCAACCGGGAGCTGCTTGCCAAGATCAACGACGGCCTGGAGAAGATCCTTGCCGACGGCACCTACGCCAGGCTCTACCGGAAGTGGTTCGGAAAGGAGCCTCCCCGGGAGATGTACGGCCGCTAGGATGGTTGCGCGGAGGTGATTTTTGTGAGTTCAGTTGTAGACAGTTTCTTCAATTTCCGGCCCTTCATGGTTCTGGATGGCGCGTTCGGTTCGGAGCTTGACCGGCGCGGATTTGACACGAGGGACGCTCTGTGGTCGGCCAAGGCGCTCATTGAAGCACCCGAGCTCGTGCGGCAGGTTCATCGCGACTATTACGCCGCGGGAGCCGATGTGTGCACTTCGGCGAGCTACCAGGCGAGCGTCGAGGGGTTCGTGCGCAAGGGGGTCGAGCCGGGTGAAGCCCGCTCGCTCATCGCCCGCTCCGTGGAGCTTCTCAAGGAGGTTCGGGACGAGTTCACCGTCCCCCGTGCGGCAAGGAACCTTCCGCCTGCGCTTGCGGCCGCGTCGATCGGTCCCTACGGGGCCTACCTTGCGGACGGCAGCGAATACACCGGCGCGTACAGGCTGGGCGTCGCCGGCCTGCGCGAGTTTCATCGGGAGCGGATCGGGATTCTGGCCGCGGCCTCTCCGGACATTTTCGCCGTCGAAACGATTCCGCTTCTTGAGGAGGCGGTCGCCGTAATGCTCGAGCTTGCCGCCTATGACCGGATCCCGGCCTGGGTGAGTTTTTCATGCAGGGACGCAAGGACGACCTGCGGGGGCGACGACATCGCCGAGTGCGCGCAGGTGCTCTCGCGCAACAGTCAGGTTGCGGCGATCGGCGTGAACTGCACCGATCCGAGATACGTCGAGGATCTGATCAAGGTGATCCGGTCGACCTGCGACAAGCCTGTTGTCGTCTATCCGAATCGGGGCGAGCAGTACGATCCGCTCACCAAGACCTGGTCGGGGGGAGCCGAGTCGTTCGCGCAGTACGTCGAGCGCTGGTACGCCGCGGGCGCCCGGCTGATCGGCGGCTGCTGCAGAACCGGCCCGGAGGATATCGAGCAGGTGGCTTTGTTCAGGGAGCGCCTTGCGGCCTGAGGTAGTCCAGAGGGGAGAAACGGCTCGCCGACTGCTAGGGTCTGCGGGCCGTTTTGCCTTGAGTGCGTGCTTGCCGTCAGAGTCCGGAAACCAGCACGAGCAGAACCATGATCGGAGCCAGGATCCGCACCGAGAACGACAGAAAGTCGAGCATGGCCGGGGAATAGTGTCTCACGAGCGCGAGCTGAGCGCGGAACTTGTCCCGTGCGATCCAGCCGGCAAGTACGGCAACGCCAAGTCCGCCCACGGGCATCATGATGTTCGTGCAGACGTAGTCGAGCAGGTCGAAGAAGATCTTTCCCCCGACCGTCCAGTTGCTCCATGGACCGAAGGAGAGCGCCGAGACGCAGCCCAGCAGGAACCCGGCTATGTAGATCAGCAGCGACGCGCCGATGCGCTTCATGTGCCATTCGTTGCACAGGTACGCCACCACGACCTCCATGAGCGAGATGGCGCTTGTCAGGGCGGCGACCACCAGGCACACGTAAAAGAGGGTCGCGAACAGATCCCCGAACGGAATCTCGGAGAAAACGAGCGGAATCGTGATGAACACGAGTCCAGGGCCTGCCTTGGGGTCCTGTCCCATGGCGAACACGGCGGGCATGATCATGAGGCCGGCGAGGATGCCGGTCTGAACGGCGAGCCAGGAGATCCATCCGGCCGAGGAGGGGATGTCGGTCGTGTCCTTCAGGTACAGGCCGTATGTCACCAGGATGGTGCACCCGAGCGAGAGCGAGAAGAACGTGAGCCCCATGGCGTTCATGACCGATTCCAGGGTGAGCTTGCTGAAGCTGAAGTTAAAGAGAAAATCCACGCCCTGCATGGCTCCGTCAAGCGTAAGGGAGCGCCCCGTGATGAAGAGCATCAGCAGAAAGAGCAGCGGCAGCAGGTACTTGCTGATCCGTTCGATGCCATCCACGACGCCCAGGGCGACAACGCCGCAGCCGACGGTAAGGAAAGCCAGATGCCAGCTGATGTTGGCCACAGGATCGGCCACAAGGTTGCCGAAGCTGTCCGCGAGCAGCTTCGGATCACTCGTCACCAGTGATCCGCCGATTGCATCAAAGAGGTATTTCACGCACCAGCCGCCAACCACCGAGTAGTAGGACAGGATGATGAAGCTCGTGAGCACGCCGATGCCGCCCAGGATGGCGAACGCGGGGCCACCCAGGTTCTTCATTGCCGATACGGCCGAACCGCGGCCGGCCCGTCCGATGGCGAGTTCTGCCATCACAAGCGCCACGCCGATCGTGAACGTGAAGAAGATGTACGGGATGATGAATGCCGAGCCGCCGTACGTGCCGGCCCAGAAGGGGAATTTCCAGATCGCCCCCAGACCGATGGCCGAGCCAGCACCGGCCAGGATGAAGCCGATGCGCGAACCCCATTCGGTTGTCTTGTTGTCAGACATGAAACTGCTACCTGTCCTTTCAGCAGAGGGGCTGGACCATCGTGAGGGCCGACAGATGGGCGCCCGCTGCTCATCTCAAAAGAAGGATTTTCGCACAGACTCGGTAAAAGTGCTTAACAAATCCCTGCCCGAACAAACAAAACGTTCTAAAAAAGTGATCGGCAAGAAAAATCGAGCCCTTTTTCATGAGAAAAAATAGCCGTGAGGATAAAATCAAAAGAATGCCGTGTTATTTCCCAACCAAAGGCTCACCAAGGCGCACGGCGATCTTTCGGTTTCTGATTCTCACCGGGATCGGAGGTGGCGAACGATTCACAGGCTTGAGTCCCTCTCGGGGATCGACTCAAACTCATGACAGGCGTTCAGCCGTCCACAGGTCATCACCGAACCGAAAGAGAATTTCGGGAAAAGAAAAACGATCGATACAAGGAATGGTTTGATGACCTCACAGGGATACGAAAACGCCCCCGTGCTGAGCGGGGCGCAGATCATGATCGAGGCGCTGCATGCCGAAGGCGTCAAGTACGTGTTCGGCTATCCGGGCGGCGCCGTGCTGCCGATCTATGACGAAATCTACAAGCAGAAGTATTTCAAGCACATCCTGGTGCGTCATGAACAGGCCGCGGCCCATGCCGCCGACGCCTATTCGCGCACGACCGACGAGGTCGGCGTCGTGCTGGTGACCTCCGGGCCCGGTGCGACCAATGCCGTGACGGGCATTGCCACGGCCTACGCCGATTCCATTCCGCTGGTTGTCTTCACCGGACAGGTCGGCACCCAGCTGATCGGCACGGACGCATTCCAGGAAGTGGACACGGTCGGCATCACCCGGCCCTGCGTGAAGCACAACTTCCTCGTCACCGACGTGCGCAACCTTGCTGACACGATCAAGAAGGCCTTCTACATCGCCAGGAGCGGCCGCCCCGGGCCTGTGCTCATTGACGTGCCCAAGGACGTGCAGTGCGCCAAGTGCCCCTTTGTTTATCCCGAGACCTGCGACATTCCCGGATACAGACCGGTGCTCAAGGGGCATCCCGGACAGATCAGGCGCGCCCTGCAGGTGCTGCTCACCGCCGAGCGCCCGATCATCTACATCGGCGGCGGCATGAACAGTCCCGAAGCCTCCGCTCTGCTGGCAAGGTTTGTCGAGCAGACCGGTTTCCCCGTCGTGAGCACCCTCATGGGCCTCGGCGCGTTTGATGCCGGCAACAGCCGCAATCTCGGACTGCTCGGCATGCACGGGCGGTATGAAGCCAACATGGCAATGCAGAACAGCGATGTGGTGCTTGCCCTCGGCGCCCGCTTTGACGACCGCGTGATCGGCAATCCGAAGGACTTTGAGGGCAGGGCAAGGACCGTCGTGCAGGTTGACGTCGATCCGAGTTCGATCAGCAAGTGCGTGGCCACGCAGGTGCCGATCGTGGGCGATGTGCGCGACGTGCTCGCCCAGATGGTCGAGCAGCTTGATGCGACCAGCACCCGGTGCGACTCCGAGGCGCTTGCCAGGTGGACCGCCCAGATCGAAAAGTGGCGCGCCAAGCGCTCGCTTGCCTACAGCACGGGCACGACGGGCGTCATCAAGCCGCAGGCCGTGGTCGAGCGCGTTGCCAGATACACCAACAACGATGCGTACTACGCAACCGACGTGGGCGAGCACCAGATGTGGGCGGCCCAGTACCTGCAGCTCAAGCAGCCCCGCCACTGGATGACGAGCGGCGGCCTCGGCACGATGGGCTACGGCCTGCCCGCGGCGATGGGCGCGGCCGTGGCGCACCCCGGCGAGCCCGTGGTGCTCTTCACGGGCGACGGCTCGATCCAGATGTGCATCCAGGAACTTGCCACGTGCAAGCAGTACGGACTTGCGCCGAAGATCTTCCTGCTCAACAACGGCTATCTCGGCATGGTCGCCATCTGGCAGGAGGCTTACTACGGCGGACGTTATTCGGAATCCGTGATGGACGTGCAGCCCGATTTCGTGAAGCTCGCAGAGGCCTACGGCCATGTCGGCCTGCGTGTGCGCACGTACGAGGAGCTTGATGCGGCGATCGCCACGGCGTTTGATGAAAAGAACAAGGACAAGCTCGTGTTTGTCGACGTGATCATCGAGTCGCACGAGCCCGTGCGTCCGATGGTGGGCCCCGGCCAGGGACTCACCGAGATGGTGCTTGCCGAGGAGAATTGATATGGCCAGACACATTCTTTCCATTCTTCTGGAGAATAACTCGGGCACGCTCAGCCGGGTCGTGGGACTGTTTTCCGCACGCGGCTACAACATCGAGACGATCACGGCCGCACCCACAGAGAATCCCTCGATCAGCCGCATGACGATTTCAACCTCCGCTGGACCGGCGCAGGTCGAGCAGATCACCAAGCATCTGAACCGGCTCGTGGAGGTGATCAAGGTTGTTGATTTGCTTGATAATGATTACGTCGAGCGCGAGCTCATGCTCGTGAAGGTCCGCGCCATCGGCCGGGAGCGCGACGAAATGCTGCGCATCAGCGAAATTTTCCGCGGCCGCGTGGTTGATGTCACCGACAAGAGTTATACGATTGAGGTGACGGGCGACTCGAGCAAACTCGACGCATTCCTCAAGGCGATCGACAAGACCGCCATTTTGGAAACGGTCCGCACCGGCGCGAGCGGCATCGGGCGCGGCGAACGGATTTTGAAGGTTTAACCGCAGGGAGCGGCCCGCCGGGCCGCCTGCAAGTTTTTGTCAACACCTCTCTTTTTGAAAGGAACGAAAAATGAAGGTTTTCTACGACAAGGACGCTGATCTGTCCATCATCAAGGGCAAGAAGATTGCCATCATCGGATACGGCTCCCAGGGCCACGCGCATTCGCTCAACCTGCATGACTCGGGCTGCGACGTGACCGTCGGCCTGCGCAAGGGCGGCGCCTCCTGGAACAAGGCCGAGGCCGCCGGCCTGAAGGTTGCCACCGTTGAGGACGCCGTCAAGGGTGCCGACGTCGTGATGATGCTCATCCCCGATGAGAACATCGCCAAGGTCTATCGCGAACAGGTCGCTCCGAACATCAAGAAGGGCGCCGCGCTCGCCTTCGCGCACGGCTTCAACATTCATTTCGGCCAGGTTCAGCCCCGCGCCGACCTTGACGTCATCATGATTGCTCCGAAGGCTCCCGGCCACACGGTGCGCGCCACCTATGTCAAGGGCGCCGGCGTGCCGCAGCTGATCGCTGTCGAGCAGGACGTCTCCGGCAAGGCTCATGACATTGCGCTCGCCTACGCCTGCGCCAACGGCGGCGGCAAGGCCGGCGTCATCGAGACGACGTTCCGCGCCGAAACCGAGACCGACCTCTTCGGCGAACAGGCAGTTCTGTGCGGCGGCGTATGCGCCCTGATGCAGGCTGGCTTCGAGACTCTCTGCGAGGCAGGCTATGACCCCAGAAACGCTTACTTCGAGTGTATCCACGAGATGA
>DNLN01000076.1 GCA_003488465.1 Sutterella sp.
GCATCAACGACGCGCCCGCGCTTGCGCGCGCCACGGTGGGCATGGCCATTGGAGCGGGTACCGACGTCGCCATCGACTGCGCCGACGTGGTGCTCATGAAGAGCCGCCTTGCGGACGCCGTGACGGCGGTCGATCTGGCGCGCGCCGTCATGCGCAACATCAAGCAGAATCTGTTCTGGGCGTTCTTCTACAACGCCCTGTGCATTCCCGTGGCTGCGGGATTTTTCTATCCGCTCTTTGGCTGGATGCTCTCGCCCATGGTGGGGGCGGCGGCCATGAGCATGAGTTCGGTGTGCGTGGTCACCAACGCCTTGAGGCTAAGGGGCTTTCGCGCAAGATCATTCGCCGGCGTCGGCTCGGGCTCTGCCCCGCAGGCCTGCCGGCTGCAGTCAGTCAACAACGCAAGGAGAAGCAACATGAAGAAAATCGTCAAAATCGAAGGCATGCACTGCGAGCACTGCTCGGGCTCGGTCAAGAAGGGCCTGTCCAAGATCGCCGGCGTGCAGAGCGTCTCGGTGAGCCTTGAGGACAAGCAGGCCGTGCTCGAGTGCGACGAGAGCGTCACCGACGAAAAGATCATTGCCATGATCGAACTGCTCGACTTCAAGGTCGTCGGGATCGAGACGCAGGCCTAACGGGAGCGCCTTGTGGCCGGGAGGACTGCGGCAGCCTTCCTGGCCGCTTATGCAGAGCGCCAGGCCTTGCTGTATCGTGTCCTGCTGTCGGTCTGTCCTGACCGATTCTTTCGAACAGGAGACACGAAGCATGACCTTCCTCATCACGACCGTCATGGAGAACACGAGCCGCGATACGCGGCTCATCGCCCAACACGGACTCTCTCTTCTCATTGAAGGCGAGGGCCGCAAGTTCATCTACGACACAGGGCAGTCCCCGAGATTTCTCTTCAATGCAAGAGCGCTTGGCGTGGATCTGGCCGGAGCCGATGCGCTCATTCTGAGCCACGGGCACTGGGATCACACGGGCGGCGCGGCGGCGCTTCTCACGTCGATGACGCCGCCCCGGAAGCTCTATGTCGGAGAGGGATTCTTTACGCCGCGGTACCGTACGGTCGAAGACGGCGAACTCGAGATCAGCTCGCTCCTTTCCGAGCGCACGGTGCAGCTGTGCGCCGTCCCGTGCGAGACCGTGGGGAGCGATCCCGTGCAGCTGTCCGAGAACGCGTGGCTGCTTTCGGGCTTTTCCGCCACCGATCCGCATGAGGCGGCCAATCCCGTCATGACGCGCGTCGAAGCGGGAGAGCGCGTGACGGACACCTTCCCCGAGGAGGTCGCCCTCATCCTAAAGGGGCGCGAGGGCCTTACCGTAGTGTCCGGCTGCTCGCACAACGGCATCCTCAGCATCTGCTCGAGAATCCAGGACGTGTTCGGAGAGCCGGTCCGCCGGTTCGTCGGCGGCACGCACCTCATTTCCGCCGATGACGAGCGCATTGCCTACACATGCAGCAGGCTGCAGCAGATGGGCATCCGGCATCTCGGGGCCTGCCACTGCACGGGCGAGAAGGCCGAGAATTTCTTCGCATCGCGCTTTCCCGGCTTTTACAGGAACAACGTCGGCACTCGCACGGAAATCCTCTGAAGAAATGCGCCCGTTGCGCTAATCTGTCGCCTCACAGGCCGCGGCGGGCGAGGCCGCGCACAAAGAGTTGGAGAAGAGATTGGAAAAGAGTGTCCTTAGCGATGCCCGGCGCATCGTCATCAAGGTGGGCAGCGCCCTTGTCACGAACGACGGCCGCGGGCTGGATCTCGCGCGCATCGAGCAGTTTGCCTCCCAGATCGCGCAGCTCATCAAGACGGGCCGCGAGGTTGTGTTCGTGAGCTCGGGCGCCATTGCCGAGGGCGTGCTGCGGCTCGGCTGGGAAAAGCGTCCGAAGAAGCTCTCCCAGCTGCAGGCGGCCGCCGCCGTGGGGCAGATGGGCCTGGCTCAGGCCTACGAGACGACCTTCGCCCGGCACGGCATCAAGACTGCGCAGATACTGCTCACGCACGCCGACCTGGCGGACCGCGAGCGCTATCTGAACGCCCGGGAGACGCTTCTTGAACTGCTCTCCCTGGGAGTTTTGCCCATCATCAACGAAAACGACACCGTCGTCACCGATGAAATCAAGGTGGGCGACAACGATACGCTGGGCGCCTTGGTGACCAACCTCATCGAAGCCGACGTCCTTGTGATCCTCACCGACCAGAAGGGGCTGTATTCGGCTGATCCTCGAAAGGATCCGACGGCGACCTTCATTGCAGACGCCAAGGCCGGAGACGCGGCTCTTGAAAAGATGGCTGGCGGCGCCGCGAGCACGCTCTCCAAGGGCGGCATGATCACCAAGATCCTCGCGGCCAAGCGCGCGGTGCGCTCGGGCGCCGCCACGATCATCGCTTCGGGCCGCGAGCCCGAGGTGCTTGTGCGGATGGCTGGGGGCGAGCACATCGGCACGCAGCTTTTGAGCGAGCAGGCGCCGCTGCATGCGCGCAACAAGTGGATTGCCGACCAGCTGAGAAGCGAGGGCTTTGTCATTCTGGACGCCGGTGCCGCCGGCGCGCTCACCGTCAAGAAGACAAGCCTTCTGCCCGTGGGCGTGAAGGCCGTGCACGGGCAGTTTGTGCGCGGCGAGGTGGTGAGCTGCCTTGATCCCGAGGGCAGGGAGATCGCCCGGGGGCTGGTGAACTTCTCCTCTTCCGAAGTGCGTCTGATCATGGGCCGCCACAGCCACGAGCTCGAGGCGATCCTCGGCTACGAGTGCGCCCCCGAACTCATCCACCGTGACAACCTCGTCATGATGGTCTGAGAGAGCGATCGGCACCGGCAGGAACGACCGGGCGAGTCTTCGCGCTTGCCTGAGATGAGGCAAAATCTGCTCTATATGATGCGAGCGATGCCTCGATTTTCGCATTGCAGAAAATGCTCTCTTCGGAATTCTCAAAGGTCATGACTCGTTCGAGCCGCCTGCTTGCCGCCATTCTTGGGGCTGCGCTTCTTGCGGCCGCTCCCTGTTCGGCACAGAGGGCGGCGCAGCAGCCCGAGGGCGCCGCCGAGCGCGCAGATCGCGTTGCCGGCCGGTCCATCTTCTCGAGAAGCGCCACGGAGGCTCCGTCCATGCGGGCCTGAACGGCGGCAACGGCGCCGGCGATGCCGGCACCCAGAACGATGACGGCAAAAGTGTTGGAAGCGTCGCCCTGATCGGCGCTCTTGCTGCCCTGGGCAGCGTGTGCGGCGGCAGCCGTGGAGGCCATGCCGATGACGCCGGCCTTGAGAATGGAACGGCGGGAAAGCTCAGACATTTTTCTCTCCTTGTGATGAAAGTGCTGGTGCTGCGCCCCGACAACAGGCAAGGGGCCTAGCAACCACAAGGCGAAATGTATGTCTGAACGGTACGTGCGTACCTTGCAGGGAGTCAAGCGGAAATAACTTTCGCTTAAGAAATGGATCGGCCTGACCTTCAGAGCAAGGCAGGTCTATACCATGCCCACCGACCCGCGCAAAATCAATTCGGCCATCCGCTATGGCTTAAGACACCCGATCGGAACAACCAGAACGCCATCCTTTCGGCGATAGGCACAGGGTCCCGCACCGACCAGAACCATCAGGAAGGATGGCTTGGGCATTTTTGTCGTGTCAATCTTTCCGGCGAGTTCAAGCAGGGTCCGGGCCCCGCGGTCTATCGTCGGCAAGCCGCCCAGCTTGATTTCGATGAGGCCGTAGGTGCCATTTTTACGGTGCATCACGGCATCGCACTGCAGGTTGTTTCTGTCCCGATAGTGGAAAACTTCAGCATCCAGCGCTTGCGCATAGACACGAAGGTCGCGGATGCAGAGATTTTCGAACAGGAATCCGAAACTCTTTGGGTCCTGAAGCAGGTCTTTCGGACCGATTTGCAAAGCGGCAGCACCGATTGAAGGATCGGTGAAATATCGAGTGTCTGAGGTTCGGACGGCTGTCGTGGTACGCAGTTTTGGAACCCATGCCGGCATGTCTTCTATGACAAAAATTTCCCTCAGAGCCTTCAGGTATTCGTGGCATGTCCGAATGCTGAATGGAGAGTTCCCGAGGCTCAAAGCATCCAGGGTGAGAAAGGGGATTGATGCCTGTGTTCCCAGATTTCTGGCATAAGCTCGAAGCAGTGCTCCGGTTTTGGCGAAGTCTTTCTTGGTTCCGATTCGAGAGGTTTCCGAGCGGGCAATGGCATCAATGTGTTTGAAAGAGGCTTTAATCGCATCGACGCCATCAAGATTGACTGCCTGCGGCCATCCTCCGCGGCAGGTTGCGTGAGCAAGACTCTCGATGCTGAGGTTGTTTTGAGCAAACACATTATGTTCGCCGTCAAAGAGGGAACTGATGCTGATCTCACCGCTGGATTCCCCGGATTCGAAGAGCGACATGGTGTGCATGGTGAGCCAAGCAAATCTTCCGGTCCCGGTGTGGAAGATGTCACTGCGGTCAGCCGGTACGGCAGAACCGGTCAGGATGAACTGCCCTGCTGCCTGGCGGCGATCAATTTCAGTTCGGATCTCATCCCAAAGGGTTGGGATCACTTGCCATTCGTCGATTAGTTTTGGGGTGGCGCCAGCCAGAACGCCTTTCGGGTTGTAACCAAGCAGATCGATTGTTGTTTTTCGAGCCAAGGCTGAACTAAGAGCCAGGATGCTCTTGGCCTGCTGCTCACCCGTGGTTGTTTTGCCACCCCCTTTTGGCCCTTCGATGACGACGGCGCCCATGCCGCTGAGGAGAGAACGGAGCGATTTGTCGACAACTCTTGGGCGGTATTTGAAATCGGCCATGGTGTTCGTAAATATGCTGTATTTTCAGTAAAGAACGGTGATCTCTCGGCGTTATAACAGGCTGTAAAAGTCTCCTGCTTCACTGTTTGGCAATTTTATGCTTCACTGTTTGGCAAGTTTTCGCTTCACGATTTGACGGATTTCCGCTCCTCAGGTTGGCAGAACTCATCTCATTGCTTGGCCTCCTATGAGGTTTTCTCAAGGAGAAGCCGAAGGAGTGCGGGAAGATCAGGCTAGGGATCGCGCAGCGTCCCTTCGTACTCGAGTTTTGCGGCAACCCAGCCGTACAGATGCAGGCCGGCAAAGGTCGTCAGCGAGCCCCAGAGCATGGCGTTCGGGCCGCATGCATAGAGGGCGTACAGGCAGTACGCCGAGGCCGCCGCAGCGGCAAAGCCCGTGCGGGCCGCGATGTTGAACTCCACCGACTCTCGGTGCATCAGCACGACAACGGAAGAGAAGACGAGCAGGTAGGGCACGAGGTTCGTGACAACTGCAATGTCCTTGAGGATGTAGAACTGCTCCTGAAGTCTCGGGTTGGCGCTCACGATGGCAAGAAGCCCCTGCGCGGCAAGAATAAGGGCGATGCCGTATACGGGTGCGTTGCGCTTTGACACGAGCGAGAAGACTCTGGGGAAGTATTTCTGCTCGGAGGAGGAGCGGAACACTTCCGAGATCGTGAACTGCCAGCTCATGAGGCTGCCCATGCAGGAGATGGCCATCAGGCCCATGACAAACTGCGCGACGCCGTCGCCGAACATCGAGGCGAACACCAGGCCAAACGGCGCCGTCGAGTGCGCGATCTCGCCGATGTCCACGATGCCGAAGGCGATGTTGTTGGCGAGCACGTAGATGATGCCCGAGCCCACGGTCGAGCAGAGCATCGAGATCGGAACGGAGCGTTCGGGATTCTCGACCTGCTCGGCGTTCGCGCCCGCGGCCTCGATGCCCAGGAACCCCCAGAGGGTCATGGAAATGCCCGCGCTCACGCCGTCAAAGAGCGCCAGATTGTGCGGATTCCAGCTTGCGATGAACCGCTCGGGCGAGAACCAGTGCCAGCCGACGGTGGCTAGAAACAGGATCGGGATGAGAATGCCAAGGCTCGAGAAGTTGCAGAGCCTGCCCACGATGCTTGCGCCGCCCGCAACCGGGATGCTGCAGATGACAAGAATGAGAAAGCTCGCCGCGCCCGCCTCGACCGGGGACAGCTTCCAGCCGAACAGCACCATGAAGTAGCCGACGATCGAAATGGCGATGGTGAGGTTGGCGATCAGAAGCGAGATGGCGTACGTGTAGTTCGCCAGGAAGCTGCCGGATTTTCCGAACGCATAGGAGGAGTAGCCGCCCAGTCCGCCGCGATGCCGGCTGAAGGTGCCGCAGCGGGAGAAGACATAAGAAATGGTCGTCGCGCCGATGATGGTGACGATCCAGGACAGGATGCTGAGGGTGCCGATTTCAGCAAGCTTCGTCGGCATGAAGATGATGGCTGCGCCCAGCATGTTGAGCATGACCGATGAGGTCAGCTGCAGGCACGTCATCTTGGGTCTTTCGCTGGTTTGATGGGGGCTCATATAAATCGCCTTTCCCCGGATTTTTGAAAGATCCAACCGTGAACCGGGTTTTGGCCTGTGACTTGACTCCATCACTCAGACAAGGGGCAAGCACCCCTGCCTGAGTGATGGATTGGAGCGGGAGCGAGAGCTTACTTGGCGAGTTCCTTGCAGAGGAACTCGACGATCTCGTCGGCCTTGATCATCTGCTTGTCGTCCATGCGGGCGCGGCTCACGTACTCGACTTCGCCGTTCTTCAGGCCGCGGTCGCCCACCACGATGCGGTGCGGCACGCCGATCAGCTCCCAGTCGGCGAACATCGAGCCGGCGCGCACGTCGCGGTCGTCCACAATCACGTCGACGCCGCGGGCGGCGAGCTCGTCGTGCAGCTTGTTCACGGTCTCGCGCACGGCTTCGCTCTTTTTGAGGTTCATCGGGCAGATCACCACTTCGAACGGAGCGATGGAGGCGGGCCAGATGATGCCCTTGTCGTCGTGGCACTGCTCGATGGCCGCGCCGATGAGGCGCGAGACGCCGATGCCGTAGCAGCCCATCTCCATGAACTGGGGCTTGCCGTTTTCATCCAGATACGTGGCGTTCATCGACTCGGAGTACTTGGTGCCGAGGTAGAACACGTGGCCGACCTCGATGCCGCGCTGCATCTTCAGAACGCCCTTGCCGTC
>DNLN01000156.1 GCA_003488465.1 Sutterella sp.
TTGCCCGCCTCATTTACCTGTCATATCCGGTAACTATTCGGACTTCACGTTGACTGGTACGCTTATCCATATGACCGGCCTCAATTGAGGTTCGTGACCCTCGGGCCAGCAGTTTGCCTTATTCTTCCTTAAGATTCCACCTCGCGATGGACACCCTTGCCATTGGCTGTGTGCTTGGTGCTACCTCCTGCACTCGGGACTTTCACCCGTTAGAACGCGCCCATGCCGGGCGCACAATTAACGCTAAAAGACGCCTTATGGCGTCTTTTAGTATTCATCGTCGTCGAACCTGTCTTCTCCGAAGAATCCATCGCGCCAGCCGGCCCGGGCATAGGCCTGACGAAGGATCTGAGCGCCGAACGCCGCATAGGCTTGCGGGTCGGAAAGCGTCCGGCGGTACTGTCTGGCGCCGGCAAGGCCATTCAAAAGCCCGAGCATATGCCGGGCCGTCCCTCGGATCGCCTGGGGAGCGGCCGCGCTTTCCCGCTCAATGTATGCGGTCATCTCCTCGATCACCTGTTCGCGCGTCCTGACGGTGCGCTCATCGCCAAAGAGCCGCGAGTCGACATCGGCAAGAAGCCACGGATTGGTGTAGGCCTCGCGACCGACCATGACGCCGTCAAGACCACCCCCGATCAGTTCCTCGGCAAGCCCCAGGTCCCGGATCCCGCCGTTCACGCAGATCACGGCATCGGGGAAATCCTTTTTGAGCATGAAGGCGTACTCGCGCTTCAAGGGCGGAACCTCGCGGTTCTCCTTGGGCGAAAGCCCCTTTAGCCAAGCGCTTCGCGTGTGCACGATGAACACGCGGCAACCCGCCTCGTAAAGCGTCCCCACGAAGTCGCGCACGAACGCATAGTCGTCGCGGCCGTCTACGCCGATCCTGTGTTTGATCGTCACAGGAATGGAGACGGCATCAGCCATCGCCTTCCAGCAGTCGGCCACAAGAGCGGGCTCGAGCATCAGGCATGCGCCAAAGCTCCCCCTCTGCACCCGCTCGGACGGGCAGCCGCAGTTCAGGTTGATCTCGTCGTAGCCGTATTCGGCCACCCACTTGGCAGCCTGGGCGAGCTCGGCGGGATCACTGCCGCCCAACTGGCAGGCAACGGAATGCTCCTCGGGAGAAAAGGTGAGCAGATAGTCGCGGTTTCCATGCACGAGCGCCGGGCTTGTGATCATCTCCGTATAAAGACGCGCATGCCGGGAAAGGGTCCTGTGAAACACGCGGCAGTGCCGGTCCGTCCAGTCGAGCATGGGAGCGACGCAAAAGCGCCAGTTCTCGGAATTAAACGAAGTTGATGACATTTGAAGGCAGATGATGTTTGTTTAACGGCTGATCAAAGCTGATCGCCGTCGACATAGAGCCACTTTCCGGCTCTCTTTTCAAATCTTGAGCGCTCATGCATGCGAAAGGCGCCGCTCGAGCCCGCGCGTCCCCTAGCGATAAACTCGACCACCGCATGGTTCTCGTCGATGCTGCGGGCCTCAAGCACCTTCAGGCCCAGCCATTTGATGGATTCGCCGCCAGAGAGGTCGGCCGGAACGGTCTCGGGGGCCCAGGTGAGCCTCACCCAGTCCATCCGCCCGGCGCAATAGGCGCTGTAGCGCGAGCGCATCAGTTCCTCGGCCGTTTCCGGATACACGGCTCCGGATAAAAAACGTCCGCAACAGTCCTCGTGGAGCCTGCCGCTCCCGCAAGGACACATTGCGGACATCTTCTTCGTCATCGATTCGCTTAGAGCGTCATTTCATCGCGCTCGGCGCGAGCCGCGCGGCGACGTTCGAACTCCTTGAGCCAAACCTTGCGCAGACGGATCGTCTTGGGCGTGATCTCCACAAGCTCGTCGTCGTTGATGAACTCGACGGCGCTCTCGAGCGTGAGCTGCACGGGCGGCACAAGGCGGATTGCCTCATCGGTGCCGGAGGCGCGGATGTTGGTGAGCTGCTTGCCGCGGATCGGGTTCACGACAATGTCGTTCTCGCGGGCGTGCTCGCCGATGATCATGCCTTCGTACAGATCGTCGCCGGGGCTCACGAACAGGCGGCCGCGCTCCTGGATCTTCCACAGAGCGTAGGCCACGCAGTGTCCGTTGTCCTGGCTGATGATGGCGCCGCTGCGGCGCTCGCCGACGTCGCCCTGCTTGATGGGGCCGTAGTCGTCGAACACGTGGCTCATGATGCCCGTGCCGCGGCACATCGTGAGGAAGACCGACTGGAAGCCGATCAGACCGCGGGCCGGAATGCGGTACTCAAGGCGCACGCGGCCCTTGCCGTCGCTCGCCATGTCGGTGAGGTCGCCCTTGCGGCGGCCGAGCTCTTCCATGACAGCACCCTGGTGCTGCTCCTCGACGTCCACGGTGAGCAGCTCATAGGGTTCCTGCTTCTCGCCGTTGACCATCTTGAGAATCACGCGGGGACGACCCACTGCGAGTTCGTACCCTTCGCGACGCATGTTCTCGAGCAAAATCGTCAGATGCAGCTCGCCGCGGCCGCACACTTCCCAGACCGTCTCATCCTTGGTCGGGCGCACGCGCATGGCAACGTTCGACTTCAGTTCGCGCTCCAGACGCTCGCGGATCTGGCGGCTCGTCACGTACTTGCCCTCCTTGCCGGCAAGAGGCGAGGTGTTCACCATGAAGTTCATCGTGAGCGTGGGCTCGTCCACCTTGAGCATCGGCAGGGCAGCCGGGCTGTTCGGATCGGTGATCGTCGTGCCGATGTTGAGCTCGTCGATGCCGGTGACGAGAACGATGTCGCCAGCCTGGGCATCGGGCACAACCTTGCGCTCAAGTCCCTCGAACTGCAGGATCTGATTGACCTTGGCGCTCTTCGGAGTATCGTCCGGGCCATTCATGATGGCAACCGTCTGGCCGCCCTTCAGGCGTCCCTGATGAACGCGGCCGATGCCGATCTTGCCGACGTAGGAGTTGTAGTCGAGCG
>DNLN01000139.1:0-537 GCA_003488465.1 Sutterella sp.
CGGCGGCACGGACGGAGCCATGCTCTCGGCGCGCGGACTGCCCTGCCCCAATGTGTTCGCCGGAGGGCTCAACTTCCACAGCGTCTACGAGTTCCTGCCCGTCCCCAGCCTCAGAAAGGCCCGGGATGTGGCGCTTGAGATCGCCAGGCTCTCGGCTTCAGGCGCATAAGCGCTCCCCGCAAAAAAAGGCGCTCCGGTCAGGGAACGCCTTTTTCGTGCCTGATTCCGGACGGGTTCTTCCGAACCCGCCGGGAACCGCTTTCGGATTACTTGCCGCGGATCTGGGCGAGCTTGCGCCAGGTATCCACAACCGTATCCGGGTTGAGCGAGATCGACTCGATCCCCTGCTCCATCAGCCAGGCCGCCAGATCGGGGTGATCCGAGGGACCCTGACCGCAGATGCCGACATACTTGCCGCGTGCGCGGCAGGTCTTGATCGCCATCGCGAGCAGAACCTTGACGGCGTCGTTGCGCTCGTCAAAGGAGCTCGCCACGAGGCCGGAGTCGCGGTCCAGGCCGAGCGTGAGCTGCGTGAGG
>DNLN01000139.1:586-7744 GCA_003488465.1 Sutterella sp.
GCTGCGTGAGGTCGTTCGAGCCGATCGAGAAGCCGTCGACGTAGTCGAGGAACTGGTCGGCGAGCAGCGCGTTGGACGGGATCTCGCACATCATGTTGAGCTTCAGGCCGTTCACGCCGCGCTTCAGGCCGTTGGCCTCAAGCACTTCGTTGACCTTCTTGATCTCGTCGATCGTGCGCACGAACGGAACCATGAGCTCGACATTGGTCAGGCCCATCTCGTCGCGCACGCGCTTCATGGCTTCGCACTCGATCTCAAAGCAGTCCGCGAAGCTGTGCGCGATGTAGCGGGAGGCGCCGCGGAAGCCGAGCATCGGATTTTCCTCAACGGGCTCGTAGAGCTTGCCGCCCACGAGCTTGCGGTACTCGTTGCTCTTGAAGTCGGACATGCGAACGATGACCTTGCGCGGATAGAAGGCGCAGGCGATGGTGGCCACGCCCTCGGCAACCTTGCTCACAAAGAATTCGCGGGGATTCTTGTAGCCGGCTGCTCGGCGCTCGACGATCTCCTTGAGATCGCGCGGGATGTTCGGATAGTCGAGAACAAGCTTCGGATGCACGCCCACGTTGTTGTTGATGATGAACTCGAGGCGGGCAAGACCCACGCCCTTGTTGGGCAGCTGGCAG
The DNA here is from genome assembly GCA_003488465.1 of Sutterella sp. Classification (GTDB taxonomy): domain Bacteria; phylum Pseudomonadota; class Gammaproteobacteria; order Burkholderiales; family Burkholderiaceae_F; genus Duodenibacillus. Next base: position 1,213 of record DNLN01000139.1, read on the forward strand.
AAGTCAAATGCAAGCTGCGGGTTGCCGATGTTCATCATGACCTTGACGGGGATGTCGGGCAGTTCGCCGCGGCGCTTCTCCTCGGTCGTGAATTCGAGGATGCCCTCGTAGATGTTGCCGGTGTCGCCTTCGGAGCAGGACACGGTCACGGGCTGGTCTTCGGCCAGCACTTCGGTCGCGTCTCCGCAGCCGACGACTGCGGGAATGCCCAGCTCGCGGGCGATGATGGCGGCGTGGCAGGTGCGGCCGCCGCGGTTGGTGACGATGGCGCTTGCGCGCTTCATCACGGGTTCCCAGTTGGGGTCGGTCATGTCGGTGACGAGCACGTCGCCCGCCTTGACGCGTTCCATCTCGGCGGCGCTCTCAACGATGCGCACGGGACCGGCGCCGATCTTCTGACCGATGGCGCGGCCCTGGGCGAGCACCTTGCTCTTGCCCTTGAGGGTGTACTTGATCTGCACGTCGGCATTCTTCTGACGGCTCTTGACGGTCTCGGGACGGGCCTGAAGGATGTAGATCTTGCCGTCAATGCCGTCCTTGCCCCACTCGATGTCCATCGGGCGGCCGTAGTGCTTCTCGATGATGCAGGCAAACTTGGCGAGCTCGATCACGTCCTCGTCAGTGAGCGCGAAGCGGCGGCGGTCGGCTTCGGGCACGTCAACGGTGCGCACGGAGCGGCCGGAGGCCTTGTCAAGATCGAACTCCATCTTGATCAGCTTGCTGCCGAGCGTCTTGCGCACGATCGGATACTTGCCCTGGGCGAGGATGGGCTTGTGCACGTAGAACTCATCGGGGTTCACGGCGCCCTGCACCACGGTTTCTCCGAGGCCGTAGCTCGCGGTCACGAACACGACCTGGTCAAAGCCGCTTTCGGTGTCGAGCGTGAACATCACGCCGGCGGCTCCCTTGTCCGAGCGGCACATGCGCTGCACGCCGGCGGACAGAGCCACTTCCATGTGGGTGAATCCCTTGTGGACGCGGTAGCTGATGGCGCGGTCGTTGTACAGGGAGGCGAACACCTCCTTCATGCGGGCGAGCACCTGGTCGATGCCGACCACGTTGAGGTACGTCTCCTGCTGACCGGCGAACGAAGCGTCCGGAAGGTCCTCGGCCGTTGCCGAGGAGCGGACCGCCACGGAGATCTCCTCCTGACCGTCCTTGAGCCATTCGTAGAACTCGCGGATCTCCTTTTCGAGTTCGGCGGGGAATTCAGCCTGTTCAACCCAGCTGCGGATTTCGGCGCCAGCCTTGGCGAGCTCCTTCACGTCATCCACGTCAAGGGATGCGAGGCGCTTGGCGATGCGATCCTCCAGGCCGCTTTCCTTGATGAACAGGCGAAAGCCCTCGGCGGTTGTCGCAAAGCCGTCGGGAACGCGAATCCCGGCGCTGGTGAGCTGGCTGAGCAGTTCGCCAAGAGAGGCATTCTTGCCGCCGACACGGTCGACGTCAGTCATGCGCAGTTGACTAAAGGGAAATACATAACGGCCTTGAACCATTTGATCCTCTGTTTTGTTGGCTTCAGGGGCTGGGTAACACGCATGCGAAACCCCCGGGCGAAGCCGGTTACTGGGAAAATCCCGCTCATTTTAGCGACTAATGCCGCCCATAGGGTGTTCTGCTCAGAGCCCATCGGCCACGGGCGGGACAGGCTTTCCCTGACGATTCTGCACAACACATTGACGCTATTGCTCTTTCTTAAAAATTCAGTATCTCTTTCCAAACCCGAAAACGATACGACCGCCGGATTGCAATATGTCTTCAGACAGGCATGCTGCGGCTCGGCCGCATCCAAACAGTCCGGGGCGAGGCGCTACAATATTCGGTTGTTTCCTTATTCACCAGCAAAGGCGCCGAAACCATGCCCGATCAGAACTTCCGCACCGTCTTCATCGTCAGCGACGGCACGGCCATCACGGCTGAAACGCTCGCACACTCCGTTCTCACGCAGTTCCCGAACCTGAAGTACGAGCAGCACCGCCTGCCCTTCATCGACACGGTGGAGAAGGCGCACGCCGCTGCGGACAAAATCAACGAGATTGAAAGCTCCTCCGGGCAGCGCCCCATCGTGTTCTCGACCTTTGTCGACCCGGCGCTCTCACGCGCCTTCATCGAGGCCGCCAAGGGTTATCAGATCGAGCTCTTCCGCAGTTTCGTCGGTCCGCTTGAGCGCGAACTCGACATGAAGAGCGAGCACACCGTCGGCGCCACGCACAAGATTCACAACGAAGAGCGCTACAACCGCCGCATCAACGCGATCGACTACACGCTCACGCACGATGACGGCCAGACGAACCGGGGCCTGGATCAGGCCGACGTGATTCTGGTTGGCGTCTCGCGCTCGGGCAAGACGCCGACGAGCCTTTTCCTTGCCATGCAGTACGGCATCAAGGTCGCCAACTATCCGCTCATCCCCGAAGACTTCGAGCGCGGCCGCCTGCCCGAGATCCTCTATCCGCTCAAGGACAAGCTCTTCGGCCTGTCGATCAAGCCGGAGCGCCTCTCGGAGATCCGCAACGAGCGCCGCCCCGGCTCGCGCTACGCCAGCCTTGAAAACTGCCGTACCGAAACGGCCGCTGCCGAGGAGCTGATGGCCAGCAACGGCGTGCACTGGCTCAGTTCGACGAGCAAGTCGATTGAAGAAATCGCCGCGACCATCATCAGCAAGCTGCACCTTGAGACGGTCCGCCCCAATTAATTTCTCACTGAAGGATCCCACAATTATGAAAGCTCCCGTTCGCGTCGCCGTCACCGGCCCGGCCGGCAATATCGGCTATTCCATCCTCTTTCGCATCGCCGCAGGCGACATGTTCGGTCCCGACCAGCCCGTGATCCTGCAGCTGCTCGAGCGGGACAATCCCGAAAGCGGCAAGCGCCTGAAGGGCGTCATGATGGAACTTGCCGACTGTGCATTCCCGCTGCTTGCCGACATGGGGAGCTACACCGATCCCAAGCGGGCATTTCAGGATGCCGATGCCGCGCTTCTGATCGGAGCCCGTCCCCGCAGCAAGGGCATGGAGCGCAGCGAGCTGCTTGAGGCGAACGGCGCCATCTTCACGGTTCAGGGCCGCGCCCTCAATGAAGCCGCAAGCCGCAACGTCAAGGTGCTTGTGGTGGGCAATCCCTGCAACACCAACGCCTACATCGCCATGAAGAGCGCTCCCGATCTGGATCCGCGCTGCTTCTCGGCCATGCTGCGCCTTGACCACAACCGCGCCCTCTCCCAGCTCTCGCTGCTCACCGGCAAGAGCGTGACGACGATGCACCGCATGGCGGTCTGGGGCAACCACGCGCCCAGCATGTACGCCGATATCCGCAACACCACGATCGAGGGCGTGCCCGCCACGCAGATCGTTGATCAGGCCTGGTACCGCGACACGTTCCTGCCGACGGTCGGCAAGCGCGGCGCAGCCATCATCGAGGCCAGAGGAGCGAGTTCCGCGGCCTCGGCCGCATCGGCCGCCGTCGACCACATGCGCGACTGGTTCTGCGGCAGCAACGGCGAATGGGTCACGATGGGCGTGCCCTCGGACGGCTCCTACGGCGTTCCCGAGGGGCTGGTCTGCGGCTTCCCATGCATCACCGACGGCAAGGGCGGATACGAAATCGTCAAGGGACTGTCCTTTGACGACGAGTTCAGCAGGCAAAAGCTTGATGCGACCGTGGGCGAGCTCGTTGCCGAAGCGAAGGCTGTGCAGCATCTGTTCTAAAGCCCAACTTTGCCCGAGAGCCAAACGGGGCGCTTTGCCAGGCGCCCCGCTGTTTGCCGGGATCGGCAAAAAATCATGTCCAACGCCTACATCGAAGCGCTCGACACTCTGCGCGTGCTGCGCGAGCCCATAGCGTCCGCCCCTCGAAACAGCAGGATCCCGCTTATCGTCCCCGACACCAACGTGCTCATGGACATGTGGGTCTTTGAAAACCCCGTGTCAATGCAGCTTCTGCAGATGATCCGCTCGGGGAAAATCCAGGCCGCCCGCTCCCGCGAAACCCTCGAGGAGCTTGCCGATGTCCTCAGCCGCCCCGCATTCTCCCGCTCCGAGCAGCAGCAGGAACAGATCCTGCGCGAGTGGCTCTCGCTCAGCATCGACATTCCTGATCCCTCCCCATCTGCAGGCGTCTTTTGCAAGGATCCGGACGACCGCAAGTTCATCGCCCTTGCGCTTTGCAGCCGAGCCACTATCCTCGTGAGCCGCGACAAGGCGGTCTTAAAGGCCGGCAGGAAGGCAAAAACACTGGGGCTGGCGATTCTCACCCCTGAGGATGCGGTGCGCCGCCTTGCTCGCGATTTCCCGACATCGGCAGGCACTGAGTCTGCCTGAACCGACCTCGGAGCTCGTTTTAGAAGGCTTTCTCGCTTCTCACAGAGCACTCCTGACAATATCGCAAAAGACTCAGTCAAGCAGAACTCAAGCGTGACCGAACATTTCTCTTGCTTTGCCTGATATCGTTTTTTGACAGCGCGGGCAAGATGGCAGAAAATTGTTCCGATATCCGGTTGTTTAAGGGCCTTTGCCAGAGCGGCCGGATTCACATGATTACTACGCTTACTACTTTTTGGAGGGCACGATGAAGACTTTGCGTCTTACCGCATGCGCAGCCGCGATGGCCGGCATGCTTTCCATGTACTCGACGAGCGCCCTGTCCCAGGCTGCACCTGACGCCCTCGCGCAGGCCAAGGCCGAAGTGGCGGCCGCACAGGCCGCACTGAAGGCCGCCCAGGAAAAGCTCCAGGCGCTTCAGGCCGGGGGCTCGCCCGCCGCAACTGCTGCGGCTGACTCGTCCAGCAGCGGTCTGCTCACCCAGATGCCCGCGATCGCCGACGGCGCCCAGGTGATCTACGTGTCCAAGGAAACCGGCAACAACCGCGGCGCGGGCGACATCAACAAGCCCATGAAGAACCTTCAGAAGGCCATTGACAAGGCTGGCGACAATGCCGTGATTCTGGTTGCCCAGGGCAACTACTTCGGCACGCTTGACGCGGGCAACATCATCATCAACAAGCCCGTGAAGATCTACGGCGGCTTCTCGCCCGACTTCAAGACCCGCGACATTCTGAAGTACCGCACGCTCGTGCAGCCCACCGCCGCCTCCAACGGCACGGCCAAGGGCCAGGGCACGATGCAGATCACCGTCGGCAATCCGCACAACCAGAGAAATGACGTTGGCGAAGTCGTGATCGACGGTCTGCTCTTTAACCGCGGCAACGCCATCTCCTACAACGCGCGCGGCGAAGGCCGCCCCGAAGGCGTTGAGTCGCCCATGATGCAGCCGATCGGCGGCGCCGGCATCGGCGGCCCGGATCTGACCGAGAAGAACGTGCTCACCACCGAGACTGCTGAGCTCTACTTTGACAATCCCTCGGCCAACATTACGATCCGCAACTGCGCCTTCGTGAACGGCCCCAACTACGGCGTGCGCGGCATGTTCAAGGGCAAGGCCACCATCGAGAACAACATCTTCGTTGCGCTTCGCATGGCCGCCGTCGAAATCCCCGGATCCAGTGCCACGACCAACTCCGTCGTGAACTTCAAGAACAACACGGTTCTGTTCATCTGGTCGCGCCTGAAGGATCTCGGCGACATGGGTTACGGCTATCGCTACATGACCAAGACCGACAGCTATCTGGACCGCAACATCATCGGCCTGACCACGTTCTCCGGCATCGACCGCACGCGAATTGACAGCCCGGCGTCCAAGGAAGCCCAGCGCAAGACCACCTGCACGAACTCGATGTTCTTCCTCAACCGCCAGGCCGACCTCACGATCCCGGGCGGCGGCATGTACCAGCGCATCAAGGTTGAAGGCTTTGAGGACGTCGAGCAGCTCGCCGAGGTCGAGGGCAACGTCTCTCTGAAGGATCCGTCCGTGTTCAAGGGCAAGATCGATCCTGCGTACCTGAACGGGTTCCTCAACGTTTCCTACACGGAAAAGACGAGCTACGACCCGAACTCGCCGCAGAACACGTTCCGTGCCGCCATGGGCATGAACATGGTCGGCTCCATGCAGTCCAAGGCCTCGATGTTCATGAACCGCTACAACTTTGACAAGGCGCTCGAACTCTTTGGCGCTGTCGAAGGATACGGCGCTCAGAAGTAGTCACGGCGCGAATCAGCCGGCTTTCGTCAGACTGCCGGCTGAGCTAAGGGGGTGCTGCGGCAGTTCGTGCAGCACCCCTTTTTTTTCTTATCCGGGACAACTGCGAGCCGGTAACTGTTCCTCCGTTACCCGCAAGACCTTTGCTGCCGAGAGTCCCGCATGTCTGAGAGCGCCACCTTCGAACCGCATCCGGGAATCCTTCCTGAGGAGCAAAGGATCTGCTGGCCGCGCCCTGAGGGCATCTCCGAGGAAGGATCCGTCCTCTATGGCGGAACCGCACTGGCTTTGCGGCTTGGACACAGGCAGTCCGCTGACTTCGGCTTCTTGCCCGCTTTCCGTTTCTGCGGGCGGACAAAACGAAACAGCCGCCCTACTCCGCCGCGGCTTCCTGCGCCTTGTACGCGACAAACTGGCGCTTGTCCTCCGAGAACACCAG
>DNLN01000066.1:0-983 GCA_003488465.1 Sutterella sp.
CATCGAGCGGCTCGGCCCCATCGCCGACTTCATTCTCATGCACGACCGCGACATCCTCATCCGGTGCGACGACTCCGTGGTGCGGATCGTGGGCGGGCGCGAGCGCATGGTGCGCCGCGCGCGCGGCTACACGCCGCAGGCCGTGAAGCTTGCCGCCGAGCCCAGGCGCGCCGTGCTCGCCACGGGTCCCGGGCTCAAGGTCACGGCGTGCCTTACGCGCGGCTCCGAAGCGTTCCTCTCGCAGCACATCGGAGACCTCGCGAACAAATCCTCCTGCACGGCGCTGCGGCTTGCCGTCAAGCACCTTGAAACCGTGCTCGAGATCGAGCCCGAGGTGCTCGCGCACGACCTGCATCCGGACTTCTATTCGACGCGGCTAGCCGAGGAGCTCGCCGCCGAGCGCGGCATTCCGACCTACGCCGTGCAGCATCACCGCGCCCACATCGGGGCGGTCATGGCCGAACACGGCATCACGGGCCGGGTCTGCGGCCTTGCGCTTGACGGCGTGGGCATCGGCACGGACGGCAAGGCCTGGGGCGGAGAACTCCTGGAGGTAACGCCGACGGGCTTTACAAGAAAAGCGCACTTGATGGCCCTTGCCCTGCCCGGCTGGGACAAGGCCGCGCGCGAGCCCTGGCGCATGGCTGGCGCCGTGCTGGCGCGCCTCGGGCGCGCGGGCGAGATCACCGAGCGATTCGGCGATCAGTTCGGCGCACCGATGCTGGAAAAGATTCTGGAGAACCCGCGCCTGTCGGGCCGCACCACGGCGATGGGCCGGTACTTTGATGCGGCAAGCGCGCTGCTTGGGCTCTGCCCCGTGCAGCACGACGAGGCGACGGCCGCGATGCGCCTTGAGGCGGCAGCCGAAGGCCGCACGGCGGGAAGGCTCCCCGCACTGCACCGGATCGAGCCCGACGGCACGCTCGATCTGCTCCCGCTCATGGAGATGCTCTGCAGCGTTCGGAGAACGGATGCTCAAGCCG
>DNLN01000066.1:1036-4007 GCA_003488465.1 Sutterella sp.
AAGCCGTCAGCCAGGCTAGCGCCGACTTTCATGAGGCGCTTGCCGCGGCGCTCTGCGACTGGACGCTGCAGCTCGCCGACACGGCGGTGCCGCTTTGCCTTGCGGGCGGGTGCTTCCTCAACCGGCGCCTCACCGAGCGGATGCTGCAGATCTTCGCCGAGCGCGGCGTGCAGGCGCTTCTTAGCGAGCAAACGCCGCCTGGCGACGGCGGCGTCGCCCTGGGGCAGGCCTGGTGCGCGGCGCTTGCCGACCGCGAGGGCGCGCTCTCGGGCGGCGACAGAATTCAGTATGAAAACGTTTGAAACATTAGGAGAGACCTCACCATGTGCCTGGCTGTACCGGGAAAGATCGTGACCGTCAATTCGGCCGAGGAAGCCCTCGCCGATTTGGGCGGCATCCAGAAGACCATCAATGTGAGCCTGATTGACAATCCGCAGCCCGGCGACTGGGTTGTGGTGCATGTGGGCTTTGCCCTGCAGAAAATTGACGAGGAGCAGGCGCAAAAGACGCTGCGAGAGCTCGCCGCGCTCGGCGAATCGGCCGCCTGCGAGGAGCCCGCCGCATGAAATACGTCACCGAATACCGCAATTCCGAGCAGGCCCGCGGCATCGCCAAGGAAATCGCCGCTGCCGCCGACCCCGCACGCGAGTACCGCTTCATGGAATTCTGCGGCGGACACACGCATGTGCTCGCCCGCTGGGGCCTCACCGATCTGCTGCCCAAGAACGTGCGCATGATCCACGGCCCGGGCTGCCCGGTGTGCGTGCTGCCGATCGGACGGATCGACATGGCGATGGAAGTCGCCCAGAAGCACGGAGCGATCCTTTGCACCTACGCCGACACGCTGCGCGTGCCGGCCTCAGGCGGCAAGTCCCTCTTCAAGGCCAAGGCCGAAGGCGCCGACATCCGCATGGTCTACTCGCCGATGGATGCGGTCAAGCTCGCGCGTGAGAATCCCGACAGGCAGGTCGTGTTCTTCGCAATCGGCTTTGAGACGACAACGCCCCCCACGGCGGTTGCGGTTGATGTTGCGAAGAAAGCGGGCCTCAAGAACTTCTCCGTGCTCTGCTCGCACGTGCTCACCCCGGCCGCCATGGAGCACATCCTGCTCACGGCACCGAGACGCGAGGGCGACGCACCGTTCCTTGACGGCCTCGTCGGCCCGGCGCACGTCTCCGTCGTGATCGGCTCGAAGCCCTACGCGCAGTTTGCAAGCAAGTGGAAGATGCCCGTGGTGATCTGCGGGTTCGAGCCGCTTGACATGCTCTACACGATCCTCATGCTGGTGCGGCAGGTGAACGAAGGCCGGCACGAGGTTGAAAACGAATTCACCCGCGCCGTGACGCCCGAAGGCAACCGCATCGCCATCGATCTGATGGCCCGCGTGTTCAGGCTGCGCGACGCGTTCTCCTGGAGAGGCCTTGGCTCCGTGCCGCATTCGGCCCTTGCCCTTGCTGCCGAATACGCCGAGTTCGACGCCGAGGCGCGCTTTGATCTCGTCGAGCACGAGGTGCCCGACAACAAGGCATGCCAGTGCGGCGCAATCCTTCGCGGCGAAAAGGAGCCCTTTGAATGCAAGGCTTTCGGAAAGGCCTGCACGCCCGCACGCCCGATCGGCGCCTGCATGGTTTCGAGCGAAGGCGCCTGCGCGGCCTACTACAGCTACGGCAGGCTGAGAAAATAACGGTTTTTGATTGAAGGACGAGAAGAACATGTCTGAAGAGCGTCGCTATTTTTCCATTCCCATCGATGTCAAGCACGGCATCATCGACCTCACGCACGGCTCGGGAGGCCGCGCCACCGCGCAGCTGATCGGCCAGGTGTTCGGCAAGGCCTTCAGCAACCCGATCCTTGACGAGGGGCACGACGGAGCGTTCCTGCCGAAGGTTGAAGGCGACCCCGTGGTCTCATGCGATGCCCACGTCATCCGTCCCCTGTTCTTTCCGGGCGGAGACATCGGCTCGCTCGCCATCGCGGGCACGGTGAACGACGTGGCCGTGTGCGGGGCGCGCCCCAAGTACATCGCAGCATGCTTCATCCTTGAAGAGGGCTTTCCGATCCAGGACTTGGAGCGCATCGTCGAGTCCATGGCAAGAACCGCCCGCGAGGCCGGCGTCATGATCGTCACGGGCGACACGAAGGTCGTCGAGAAGGGCCACGGCGACGGCATCTACATCACCACGACCGGCTTTGGCGAACGCTTCCCCGGCATCCGCGTCTCGGGCCGCAACGCCAAACCCGGCGACAAGATCCTCATCTCGGGCACCATGGGCGATCACGGCATGGCGATCATGTCGCTGCGCGAGGGCCTTTCGTTCGGCACCACGATCGAGAGCGACTCGGCGCCCCTCAATGAAATGGTCGAGGCGATCGCAAAGGCCTGCCCGAACGTACATGTGCTGCGCGATCCGACGCGCGGGGGACTGGCGACGACGCTCAACGAAATCGCCTACCAGAGTAACGTTGGTATCATGCTGGAGGAGTCCGCGATCCCCGTGCGCCCCGACGTTGCCCAGGCATGCGAGTTCCTCGGTCTGGATCCGCTTTACGTCGCCAACGAAGGCAAGCTCATCGTGATCGTTCCCGAGAACGAAGCCGAAGCCGCCCTCGCCGCCATGAAATCGGCCCCGCACGGCGAAAACGCCGCGATCGTAGGCACCGTGACCGACACGGACAAGGGCTACGTGCAGATGACCACCCTCATGGGCGGCGTGCGCATGGTCGACTGGCTGAACGCCGATCAGCTGCCCCGCATCTGCTGAAACTGAAACACCATACTTGAGTCGAAAGGAAAAACCATGACATTTGAAGAGATTGCAGCCGCACGCCATTCCGTACGCGATTTCCTGCCCGACCCTGTCCCGCGGGACGTGATCCGCAAGTGCGTGCGCATCGCGCAAAGCGCCCCTTCCTGGGTGAACGCCCAGGATTGGAAGATCTATGTCGCCCAGGGCGAAACGCTGGAAGCGAT
>DNLN01000215.1:0-4752 GCA_003488465.1 Sutterella sp.
CTCACCGAGGCCGTTCGCCGCAAGCCCTACAGCGTGATTCTGCTCGATGAGGTCGAGAAGGCTCATCCGGACGTCTTCAACGTCCTGCTGCAGGTGCTCGATGACGGACGCATGACTGACGGGCAGGGCCGCACGGTTGACTTCAAAAACACGGTCATCGTGATGACCAGCAACCTTGGCGCGCAGGAGATCCAGCAGCTTGTGGGCTCCGGGCACGAGGTTGTGAAGGAAGCCGTGATGCGCGAGGTGAAGCAGCACTTCAGGCCCGAGTTCGTGAACCGCATCGACGAGATCGTTGTGTTCAATGCGCTTGATAACAAGGCGATCCGCTCGATTGCCAAGATCCAGATCGACCGACTTGCCAAGCGGGTTGCCGATCAGGATGTGGAGCTTGTGGTGACCGATGCCGCGCTCGACGAGATCGCACGCGTGGGCTTTGATCCGCTCTATGGCGCAAGACCGCTCAAGAGGGCTGTGCAGGAGCATTTGGAGAATGCCATCGCCCGTATGCTGCTCGAGGGCAAGGCCGGGCCTGGCGACCGGATTTCGGTCGACGCTGCGGACGGGAAGTTCGCCTTCAACGTCCAAAAGGGCGTGAAGCATTAAGCCCACTCCGGAGCGCGGTTCTCGCGCTCCGCAATGACGGCAAAAAGAAGCCGGCACTCTTTTCAGAGGGTGCCGGCTTCGTTTTGCCAACTGGCGGGAGAATCAGTGCCCGCGCATTTTCATGAACGTATCGAGGGCGTTGAGCTGCGCCGTGAAGTTCACGGTGTCATTGTTGAGCAGGTACTGTTCCTCATCCTGGAACGCCTTGGCCATGTGCTCGAGCACTTCGTCGCTGCGGGTGAGGGCGCTCTCAAGGGCTTGGGAGCGGTTCGCCGCGGTGGATTCTTCAAGCCTGCGGCGCTCGCTCACGACTTCTGCTGTCGCCTTCAGATAGCGCTTGAGGAACTTTTCGCCCGCGGGCTTGTCCGTCGGATCGGCGCGCATCTGCTTGATGATCCCGTAGGAGGCGTAGGCGATCGCGTCGATATGCCTTGCCGGCTCGATCGCGAGACTGCGCTTGGCGATCAGAAGCTCCCGGACCTGCTGCTCATAGCCTCGGAATTCGTCAATGATTCCGCTTGAGGGGCCGCCCCGCTCCTGAAGGATCCTGTCGAGTTCGTCGGAAAGGTCCTGCATGCCGGTGAGCAGGCGCTCCGATGCGCTCTTGTCCGTCTTCGCGCCGAACATTTCCCGGGTGATGGAATTGATTCGGGCAATCAGCGCGTCATCCGTGTGGCCGCCTTTATTTATAGTGGTAAAAAATTGCGACGCACGCGTGGACAGGATGTCAAGTTCAGCAAGGACGCTCGAGCCTAGCTGCTTGTTTTCGGCAAGCGCCTTGAAGCGCTCGAGGATTTCAGCAACAAGCTTTTCCTTGTTCTTTGCCTCGGTGATCCTGCCGATGGCCTGATCAATGAGCCAGCCCGCCCCGGCGATCGGAATCATCGAGGCGAACGCCACCCAGGAAAGACCCGTGATGGCGGACGTTGTAAAGAGTGCCGTGAGCCCGGCAAGCAGGAAGAACGCAGTCACCCATTCCGTGCTCATCTGCAGTTTCTTGAGGATTGACCTCAGGGCAAAGGCCTGTAGGCCGCCCATGAAGGCGGCCGTGGCAAGCGGCATGCCGAGAAGCCCTGCAAGAGCCCACTGCACGAGACCTGCGGCGCTTGGGATGTACCAGGCGCGCTCGGCTGCTGGGCCGCGGGGAACCATGCAGATGAAGGCTAGATAGGCGAGCAGGCCGGCGATGAACTTGTCAACGCCTTCTGCAGTCAGCGAAGCTACGGCAGGGGCGAAAAAGAGCATGCCGGCGGCGTGGATCATGACGCGCTGGCCGAGCCGCTTCAGGCCCGAGCCGACCTTCTGAGCCGCCTGGGAGATTTCCGGGCTGACCGAGGAGGGCTGGCCCTGCTGTGCGCGCCTCGCCTGCTGCACCTCGTCTCGCGTAATGGGTTGCTTTTGCATGAGCGTGTATTCCTGCTGGCTTAGGACGCTGCGGCCGTTTCAGTCGTGCCGCGGGCGGCTGCGATGGTGTCGGCGCGGCTCTTGGCGGCAAGCTCGGTGAGGCGCACGCGAAGATCGTTTTCCATGGCGGCGAGTTCCTTTTCGGCCTCGCGCCTCTTGGTGCGGCCTTCGTTGGCGATGTTGAGCGTCTCCTCGATGGTGCTGATCAGCTTGCCCTGGACATCGCGCAGCGTTTCGACATCCACGATCGAGCGCTCAACCTCACGGGCCGTTTCCACAGTCGAAGTCTGCAGCATTTCGGCGTTCTTCTTGAGCATTTCGTTGGTTGTGTCGGCCACGGACTTCTGCAGTTCGGCGGCGTTCTTCTGTCCGTGGATCGACAGGGCAAGCACGAGCTGGCTCTTCCAGATCGGAATCGTTGCAAGGATGCTGGTCTGGATCTTTTCGGCGAGCGTTCTGTTGTTTGCCTGGATCATGCGGATCTGCGGCGCGGTCTGCAGGGTGATCGTGCGGGAGAGCTTGAGGTCGTGCAGGCGCTTTTCAAAGCGGTTGATGACTTCGGCAAAGTCGCGCACGGCCTGTGCATCCATGTTGTCCTTGCTCTCCTGGGCCTTCTTCTCGAGTGCGGGCAGATCGACTGTGCGGGCCTGCTCGAGGCGCTGTTCGCCGGCGATGATGTGGGCGGTGAGATCGGTGTAGAAGTTCTTGTTGTTGTCGTAGAGCTGCTCGAGCACTTCGATGTCTTTGAGCAGGCCGAGCTGCGCCTCGTCGAGTTTGTCGGAGATCGCGTCGATCTGCTTGGCGGCGCTGTCATACTCGGCAAGCTTGTTGCTCACCGTGTCAAAGAGACTGCCGATGATGGGGAGCGAGGCCCAGAAACTCTTCTTGCTGTTGGCGATGTCCTCGATCTTGATGCCCTTCACCTTGAGCATCAGGTTCTGCAGATCGGTGCCGACCGCGCCGGCATCCTTGGCGCGCACGTTGGAGAGAATCGTGTCGGCGAAGGCGGCGATGTCTGTCATCGTCTTCGTCCCGTAGCTCATCGTGATTGTCGGGGAGGAGAGATCGATTTCCTTGAGTGCTTCAGCAATTTTCGTATCGGGAACCTGACTGGTTTCCAGATTTGCAAGAGCGGTGGTGTCAGCCATGGCAAAGTCCTCTGGTGATTAGTGTTTGGTTTGTTTGGGTTTGGCAAAGCGCTCAACGCGCCTGCCGGCGAATGTGTCTCTCTGGCCGGTGAGCATGAAGCTGCCTGCGTCCTCGTAGCCCGAAGCCTCCTGGCGGGCGCGCACAGAACGCAGCCCGGCCGTGAGCGCCCTGAGCGTAATGAAGGCGGCAAGAATGCCAAGCAGCAGGCAGATGCCGATTCCGATCAACAGGTCCTGGTCGTCCATTTTGCGCTCCTCCCGTCAGACCGTTGCCTGCGAGGTCATGAAGAAGACCCCGATCGCCATGAACAGGAACGTGTAGAGAATCGACAGCAGGACGAACCACAGCCTGTAGCGTGGGGTGTCAAGCGGCAGATTGCCGACGAACTTCCCCGTTTGACCGTTCATGGCGAAGGTGAACCGCTGCCCGTTCCAGACCGTATTAAGGAGCCAGACGGGAAAGAGCGCGTAGCGGTGGCTCGTCCCCTGAAAGCTTGCCGTCACGGAGGTGGTGGTCACGGAGTCGTATCCCCTCACCGTGCGGCGGATGGATTCTTCGGTCGATGTCTGCATGCGTTCGAGTGCGTGCGGCTGCATCTTCTCGGCGGGCATGTCGTAGGTGTGCGCGAGAAATCCCGAAAGATACGCTGGGTCGTAGGCGACGGCCTCCCGGGGAGCGTAGGGCTCGAGCGACTCCATGAGATCGTCGGGCATGTGGTCGGAGCCGTCGGCGGGAACATCGGTGAAGGACTGGTGTCCGTGCCTGTACACGTCGTAATAGGTGTGTTCGACGTACCTGAAGTTGGCATCCTCCCAGCGCCGGGTGTTTTCGCACCGGAACTGCATGGACACGTCCGCCTTGCTTGAGAACAGCCAGAAGGGGACGTAGACGCCGCGGATTTCGCTGATGTGGTTTTCGTTGCGAAAGACGCGCGGCAGGAAGTGCTTGCCCTTGAGGTGCTCGAAGTAGCGTTCCTTGACGGCTTTCTTGTCGAGTTTGAAGGGGATCAGAAGATCCGGTCTGAGGAATCCTTCGAATTTCTTCGGGACAATCTGCGGGGCGCCGCAGAAGGGGCAGCTCGACGCGCCGGTTGTTTCCGGAACGACCATCTGCCCGCCGCAGGACGGGCAGACGTACGAGGCGAGCCCCTGCAGATCGTCTTCGGGGCTTGCACCTTCCCTTGCCGGCTCAGCCGGAGCGCCGCTGCCGGAAGAGGACTCTTCGGCGAGCACCGACTGGATGTCGACGATCGTGTCGCAGTACGGGCACTTGAGCTGCTGGGTGCCGCTGTCAAACTCAAGCGTACCTGCGCACGCGGGGCACTTGTAGCGCTTTAATCCGGGCATGCGGATCTCTACTCGGGCCGCTTGGCGCCGCACTCCGGACAGAACTTGCCTGTGGCCAGCGTGCCGCAGGCGCAGCGCCAGGCTGCAGCGGGACGGGGCCTGCCGCATTCGGGGCAGAACTTGCCCGTGCACTGGGTGCCGCAGCTGCAGGTCCAGCCCTGGGGCTGAGAAGCGGCCGGCTTCTGGCTGGCGGCCTGAGCGCCTGCCATCCTGTAGAGATCGGCGGCATTGACGCCGCCCGCCTGGC
>DNLN01000215.1:4822-4982 GCA_003488465.1 Sutterella sp.
CCATGCCCATGCCCATGAAGCCGGTGATGGCGCCGGCCTGGTTGCCCGCCGCGGTCTTCATGGCCTCGGCCTGGGCTGCCGCCAGCTGGGCGGCGGCCATCGCGGGATCGCGAAGCGCCGCACCGCGCTGCATGGACTGAATGAGGCGCGCATCCTCCTC
>DNLN01000166.1 GCA_003488465.1 Sutterella sp.
GTGTCCACGTCGTTGGTGATGCGCGAGAGCACGTCGCCGGTGGAGGTGCGCTCGAAGTACGACATGGGCATGCGGTCTATCTTGAGGTTGATGTCGCGGCGCAGCGAGTAGCACAGGCGCTGGCTTACCGTGGCCATCACCCAGGTCTGGACGAACGTACACAGCGCCGAGAACGCGTATATGGCAAGGGCGGCGGCGAGGATGCGGGCCACCGCCGAGAAATCGATGCCGCCGGTGCCTTCCGCCCGTGCCGCAGCGCCCTCGAATATCTCGGTTGTGGCCAGCGAGAGCACCTTGGGGCCTGCGACGTTGAACAGGGTGGACGCGATCGCGAACACCGTCACGAGCAGCAGCAGCCCCTTGTAGCCGCCGAGGTAGGCGACCACTTTGGCTATCGAGCCTTTGAAGTCCTTGGGCTTCTCGACGGCGCCCAGGGCAGGTCCGCCATGCGGGCCGGGACGGCCGGGACGGCTGGCGCGGGTCGCGGCGGGGCGCTCGGTCATGCCGCATCGCCTCCTAGCTCGTCCGGGCTGAGCTGCGATGCCGCGATCTGCCGGTAGACCTCGCAGGTGTCCAGCAGATGGCGGTGGCTGCCCTGCCCCACGATGCGCCCGGCGTCGAGCACGATGATGTTGTCGGCGTTGCGGACCGTGGCGATGCGCTGCGCGACGATGATCTTCGTCACGCCCGGGCGAGCCCGGCCGAGCGCCTCATAAAAGAGCGCCTCGGTCTTGAGGTCAAGGGCGCTTGTCGCATCATCAAGGATCAGGATGGGACTGCGCCGAAGCACGGCCCGCGCCAGCGCGATTCTCTGGCGCTGACCGCCCGACAGGCTCATGCCGTCCTCGGCAAGCACCGTGCCATAGCCCTCGGGAGTAGCCAGAATGAAGTCCTCGGCCTGGGCGATGCGGGCGGCCTCGCGGATCCGCTCCATTGGGGCATCGGGCTCGGCCCAGGCGATGTTCTCGGCAAAGCTTGCGCCGAAGAGCTCGGGTTTCTGAAGCGCGACGCTCACCTCGGCGACGAGCGCTTCGCGCGTGTACTCGCGCACATCGACGCCGCTCACATGCACCGATCCGGCCGTGGGATCGTAAAGGCGCGAGACGAGATTGACGAGCGAAGTCTTGCCGCTTCCCGTCGCCCCCATGAGAGCGACGCTCTCGCCCGGATTCACGGTGAGCGAAATGTCCGTGAGCACGCGCTCGAGCGTGTCGGGGAAGGCAAAGGACACGTTCCGGAACTGCACGAGCCCCCGGGGGCCGGGCGGTTCCGTCAGCGTACCGGGCTTCATGCCGGGCTCGGTGCAAAGGATCTCCCGGAGCCTGCCCCAGGACGTAAGTCCCCGTGAAATCATCTGAAAAAGCATCACGGACATCATCACCGACATCAGCAGGCGCGAGGTGTACATGATGCCCGCCATGACCGCGCCGGGGCTTGCGTGGCCGGCGAGCGCATCCTCAAAGCCCGCATAGAGCATCGCCGTCACGACGCCCGCAAGGATGATGTTCATGATCGGTCCGATGCAAGCGAAGATCGTGAGGATCCGCAGCTGTATGGCGATCAGGGCGCCGTTGGCGCTTGCGAACCGCGCGATTTCATGGATCTCGCGCACGCAGGACTTGATGAGGCGGATCGCATCGGTGTCCTCCTGCACGATGGCATTCACGTGATCGAGTTCGGCCTGCAGCTTCGGAAAGAGCGGCACGACCCGGCTCACGCAAAGAATCATGCCGATCAGCATGAGGGGTGCGGCCGTGAGCACGATGAGGCCGAACTGACGGTCGAGCTGGAACACGAACCAGATGCTGCCCGCAAGCAGCAGCGAGGTCTTCACGCAGCCCCGCACGATGTTTCCCACCATGCGCTGCACCTGGGAGACGTCATTGGTCATGCGGGTGATGAGCGAGCCCGTGGAAAATCCCTCGATCTGCGGGAACGTCATCTGCATGATCCGCTCGAAGGCGTCCTTGCGGATGTCGTTGCCGATGTTCTGCCCGGTGAGATTGACAAAGAGGTTGTTCAGGATGCCGGCCAGAGCTCCGATGCCGGCCACGGCGGCCATGATGAGCCCGAAATGAAGGATTGCGCCCGCGTCCGGGGCCCCCGTCCCCTGCCCCAGAATTCCAATGTCGACCAGCCGGCTCATGAGCGACGGGATGAAGAGGTCCGCCCAGACCTCGCAGCCCATCGTGAGTACCGAGAGCAGCGCCCAGTGCCAGTATTTGCGTGCGTACCGAAACATGCCTGTCAATCTTCGTCCGTAATTTGTCCCTATTTTTGCCGCCGTCATCATAGCGGCTGAGAGCGTCCCGCAAGCAAAGGCCGGCATCTGCCGACAGAAAAGATCCCACAAAAAAATGTAACAGAAGCGCAGGGACGAAAAACCCCGGACGAAACCGGGGCATTTGTCAAACTGTACTTCCGAAGGGCGGAGCCCGGCCCAGCCGGGCATCCGCATTCGATGGACGCTTTCGCGCACGAGGCGGGCGCAACAATGGATTTCGGTCATCGGCTCACCTTTAGACGTACGAGCCGGCCAGCAGACCGAGAATGCGGTCGCACGGAGCAACGGAGCCGGGACGGCTGATGCGGACGGTTTTCTGACCCGGCAGGCTCTGCGCACGGGTGACGCGTACCGATCCGTCATCGGCGATTTCAAAATTCACGGCGCTTGCGCCTTCCGTGAGTCCGAGAAAGTCTCGGATTTCCTTGGGGATGGTGACCTGGCCCTTGATTGTCAGACGATTGCTCATTTTTTAACTCCTGTCGAATGGGTTGCTTTGCCTTGTTTGATCTTTGCGTCCGGATACAAAAAACCCGGGATGTGCTTTCACGCTCCCGGGCTTTCGGTCCTAAACCAAATGTCTTTTCGATCTATCGGCGGCAACAGCACGTGAAGCCGCCCGACCGCATTTGCGCCCGGGAGACCTGCATTCGACACATGCTAAAAAAGTTGCGTTGAGCCATTTTGGTAAGGATGCGCAGAAAACTGCGCGGTTTCGTTTTCAGTTCGTTCCAGTATATCGAATCCCAAAGGCCCGAACACTGCAGCGTTAGGGATTTCTACTTAAAAGGCTTGCTGTGGGAAAAATGATTCTCCCAATTTTTTTCGTATTTGCCCGCCAGCTCCTTTGATCTGATGACGAGCAGGTTCTCCGAGTTCTGTGTTTCGGCCTTGTTCGTAAAGTTATAGCTGCCCGTGATGACGATGCTGCCGTCCACGATGATGACCTTGTTGTGGGCGGTCGAGTGCGATCCGTCGGAATAGACCGGAATGCCTTGAGCGGCAGCGTCACGCACGCGGGAATTGCTCCGCTCGGCGTCCTCGGCATCCACAAGAACCCGGACGTCAAGGCCGCGCTTGACGGCCTTCTCAAGCGCCTTGATGATGGGCTTGCTGCGCAGATGGAACGCCTGCATGTGTACGCTTTTCTGTGCGCTGTCCAGCTCCGAGAGGATCGCCTCGAGCGCTCCCCCGTTGGGCGAGAAGTACACGCTCATCTGCGCGTCGCACGCGCAAAGCGGCTCGGCCTGGGCCGGAACCGAAAGGCAGATTGCAGCTGCCGACAGAAAAACAGTGAGTCCCCTCATGGCCCCTCCCGGAAGTCAAACCGTACGAAATTTCTATCATAGAACATCGACCCGGTGCCATAATTGACGCCGCCTGTTTTTTTCGGATCCCCGCTCCCATGCTTTCACGCCGCCGTCTTCTTGCCGTCCTTGCAAGCGCCGCCCTTTTCGGCGCTCCCGCCGCGCGCGCCGCCACCACCGAATACGGCGTAACGCTCGGCAAGACGACGGTAAGGGAGCTGCAGGCCAAGTACCCCCAGGCCCGCATCATCGGAGAGAACCTCTACAGCGCAGGGCCCATGCTGCGCATTTCCGGGCGTCTGCTCGCCCCCGAAACCGCCCTGTACTCGCTCACCGTGATCAGCAGCCGCACGGGCGAGGCGATCGCCATGCAGGCCGTCTACGACGCACGGGCCATCAATTCGATCCACGGATACTTTGAGAAGCGCTACACGGTCAAAAGCATCCGCAGCCCGTTCATCGGGGACACCGTGGTCGAATACGCCAAAGGCACCGATGAGGTGGAGCTGCGCGCCCCGGAGATGGATCCGCGCCTGACGGTCTCCATCACCACGCGCGAATTCCGGCGCCTCATGATTCTCAAGAAAAGCTTCGAGCGCCTGCCGCAGGGCGAGCGCCAGAACGGCATGATCTGAATGCGGATCGGGCCGCCTTTCCCTTGCGGGGAGCGGCCCGAAGTCTTCCTGCGGCAAGGACCGTCTAGCGGCTGATGATGACGCCGGCTTCGGGCACGAAGCTTGCCGGCACGGTCGCGCCCTGCCCGATCATCGTGGTTCCGGGCAGGAAGGGCACGGACATCGAATAGGGCTTGTCCTGCTTCTGTCCCGAATGAACAACGTGATAGTCGATGCGGTCGCCCTCGAAAAGGCGGTTGACGACCTCGACGCTGAAGACGTTTGATTCGCCCCCGATTCTGAGGTTTTCCGGGCGCACGATGAGATAGGCCTCCTGCCCGATCTGCGGAGGATTCTGCCGGCCCATGCGGGCCTTGAGCTCCGTCTGACCGAGCGCAAAGCGCCCGAACCCGTCCGCATCCACACCGAGGAGCCTGCCGGGAATGAGGTTCGCCTGGCCGATGAAGTCCGCGACGAACGGCGTTGCCGGATCCTCGTACAGATCCATCGGCGTGCCGAGCTGCTCGATGTGTCCGCGATTCATGACCATGATGCGGTCGGACATCGTGAGCGCCTCCTTCTGGTCGTGCGTCACATACAGGCATGTGAGCTTGAGATCCTGCTGGATGCGGCGAATTTCGGTGCGCATGTGAAGGCGCAGCTTCGCGTCAAGATTCGA
Source organism: Sutterella sp. (assembly GCA_003488465.1). Classification (GTDB taxonomy): domain Bacteria; phylum Pseudomonadota; class Gammaproteobacteria; order Burkholderiales; family Burkholderiaceae_F; genus Duodenibacillus. The sequence continues at coordinate 4,885 of DNLN01000166.1, forward strand.
AAGCGGCTCGTCCATCAGCAGGATCCGGGGCCGCAGCACCAGAACGCGCGCCAGGGCGACGCGCTGCTGCTCGCCGCCCGAGAGCTGGTTGGGATAGCGCTGCTCGGCCTTCGTAAGGCCCACCATCTCCAAACCCTCGCGCACCTTGGCGCGGATCTGCTCGGAGGACTCTCCGCGGATCCTGAGGCCGTAGGCCACGTTGTCGAAGATCTTCATGTGCGGAAAAAGCGCGTAGTTCTGGAACACGAAGCCCATGTTCCGCTCGTTGGCCGGGACATTGGTGATGTCCTGCCCGTCGACGAAGATCTGACCGCTTGAAGGCGTCTCAAAGCCCGCGATCATGCGCAGCGTTGTCGTCTTGCCGCAGCCCGAGGGTCCGAGGAAGGTGAGGAACTCTCCGGGATTGACCGTCAGATTGACGTCCTTGACGGCATTGAACCGCTCGTTGTCCTTGACGTAGACGCGATTGATGTTTTTCAGGCTCAGGGCTACCGACATGATTAATGCACTCCAATGTTGTCACCCGTGCGGCAGAGCACGCGGGCCAGAAGGGCCATGAAGCCCGAAGCGATGAAGACGAGGATGATCAGCACGATCGAGAAGGCGCATGCCTGCGCGAACTGCAGTTCGGTCATGCATTCCAGAATGCGGGTCGTGATGAGCGTCCAGTGCACCGACACGAGGAAGATCGTGGCGCTGATGGCGGTCATCGAGTGGATGAACAGGTACTTCATGCCCGCGAGAACCGCAGGCAGCACCAGCGGAATCGTCACCGAGGTGAAGGTCTTGACCGACCCGGCGCCGAGGCTGCGGCTCGCCTCCTCGATCGAGGGATCGATCTGGGTGAGCGCCGCGATCACGTTGCGGATGCCGGCCGAGGAATAGCGGAACAGGTACGCGGCAACGAGGATGTAGATGGTTCCCGTCAGCACGATCGGCTTGTCGTTGAAGGCGATGATGTACGCGATGCCGACCACCGTGCCGGGCAGCGTGTAGTTCAGAAGCGAGACTGTCTCCAGGGTCTTGTGCCCCCGCACCTTGAGCCGCGTCGTCGCGTAGCCCACCATCACGGCGAGCAGTCCGCCGAGCGGCGTGCCGATGCAGGCGATGAGCAGCGTGTCCTTGATCGCCTTCATGCCGAAGGTGAACACGTATCTGTAGTTGTCAAGGCTCACCGTGTGGTTGATGCCCCAGACCTTCACGAGCGAGCCGATGAGGATCAGCGCGTACAGATACACGATGAACGCGCAGACGAGCGTCACCGAACCGATGATGATCGTGGAGAGCACGGCACCCGGCCCTTTCACGCTGCTGCGGCCGCCCGCCTTGCCGGAAACCGTGACATAACTCTTTCTGCTCACCCAGTAGTGCTGCAGCAGGTACACGGCAAGCGCGGGCAGCAGGAGCATGAAGGAAAGCGCTGCGCCGCCCTTGAAGTCGTACATGCCGGTGATCTGCAGGTAGGCCTGCGTGGGCAGCACCGGGAACGAATGTCCGCCCAGCACCTGGGGCGTGGCGAAGTCCGCGAGCGAGCACGAGAACACAAGCAGGAACGCATTGGCGATGCCGGGCACGGCAAGCGGCAGCGTCACCGTGGCAAACACCCGGCTGCTCGAGGCGCCGAGCGAATAGGCCGCATCCTCAAGATTCGGATCGATGCGCGAGAGAATCGTCGAGAGCGTCATGAAGGCCACGGGGAAGAACGTGAGCGTCTCGGAGATGAAGGTTCCCCAGAAGCCGTAGAAATTGAAGTTGTCCAGACCGAAGGCCGTGAGCAGGATGCCGTTCGGTCCGAGCGAGAGCGTGAGCGCGATGGAGCTCGTAAAGGGCGGCGAAATGAGCGGCAGCAGCGTCACCGCGCCGATCGCGAACTTGAGCCAGCCGGGCATCCTCAGTCGCGTGACCGCATAGGCGAAGATGAACCCGAGCGTCGTGCCCGCCAGGCCCACAGAGCAGCCGAGGATGATGCTGTTCACCGCCGACTGGCGGTCGTACCAGCTGCTCACGAACGGTTTGAGATTTTCCAGAGTAAAGCCCCCGTCGGACCAGAAGGTCATCATCAGGAGCCGCGCAAGCGGATAGACGACAAACACGCCTAGCAGCAGCCAGAGCATCAGCACTGAGAGCCGCGTCGCGGTATCGGCGCGAGCCGGTCGGGCAGTCGCAGACATACGAAAACCTGTAAAAAGAACCGGAAAGCCCCCACCCGTTGCCGGGCGGAGCGGGCCTCAAACAGTCAGAGCGCAGAAATGGCTCCCTGCGCTCTGAATTGAGGTTCCTGCTACTTGATCACTTCGTTGATCCAGCGCCGGGTGAATTCCTTGCGCTTCTGCCCCTTCCAGGCCGTGTCAACCGCGATCGTGTTGATCTTGGACAGATCAAGCAGAGGATTGGTGGTCGTCACGTCCTTGCGGGTCGGCACGTAGTTGATCTTGCGCGCGACGATGAAGTCGGCGAACTTCTTGGAGGTCGCCCAGTCGACGAACTTCTTGGCCTCGGCATTGTGCTTGCCGCCCTTGACGACGCCCGTCGCCTCGATGCCGAAGCTCACGCCGTCGGACGGATACGTGATCGTGACCGGATAGCCCTGCTGCTGGATGTCGAGGGCGTCGACGATGTAGAAGATGCCCGATGCGCACTGGCCGGTGGCGATCGGCATGGCGCCGCCCGCACCGCTCTTGGTGTACATCTGGATGTTCTTGTTCAGCTGCTTCTGGAACTTGAAGGCCTGATCCTCGCCCATCACCTTCACGAGCGAATAGATGCGCTCGGTGGCGGTGCCCGAGGTGCGGGCGTCAGCCATCTGCAGGCCGTTCTTGTAGCGCGGGTCAAGCAGGTCGGCCCACTTCGTGGGAGCCTTCATGCCCTTCTTGGCAAGGAACTTCTCATTGGTGAGGAAGCAAAGCGGAATCACGCCGATGCCGGTCCAGTAGTGCTTGGGATCCTGCAGTTCGGCGGGGATCATGTCGGCGCCGGCGGGCTTGTAGGCCTCGAACACGCCGTCCTTTTCAGCCGCGGCGTACGTGTCGGCCGGGCCGCCCAGCATGACGTCAACCTGGGGATTGTTCTTTTCGGCGGTCAGGCGAGCAAGGGCTTCGCCAGCGGAAAACCGCAGGAAGTTCACCTTGATGCCGGTGTCCTTCGTAAACTCGGCAAAGACCTGAGAGGCGTACTTCTCCGGCATGATCGAATAAGCGTTCAGTTCAGCTGCGCTCAGGCTGAATGCAACAGCGCACATGCCCACGAGGGCTGCGACCTTCTTAAGCTTCATGATTGAGTCCTTTGAGTGGTTTGTACGGCGGTCCGTACCGCAGACCGTGTCGGATCGGATTGTAATGCCCGAAACCCGGCCCGGCGCCAGACATGGCAAGGACGATTCCCGGAAATCTCGCCTCACTGTCTCTAGCGGGCAAGACCAAGAATCAGTTCCGCAACTGCCTTGCCGTGCGGCAGCAGCCCCTGCTGCGGTCCCGAGTCCATGCCGGCGATCGCCTTGCGGCGCTGCTCGGGCGAGAAGCCCTCAAGCGGCTCGCGCAGCAGAAACCGCATCGTTTCGACCGAGAACTCCGGGTGTCCCTGAAATCCGATGACGCTCTCGGCAAGAGCAAACGCCTCCACCGGACAGAAGTCGCTCGCGGCAAGCACTTCGGCCCCGGGCGGCAGCTGCACGACCTGGTCGTGATGGTGGCAGTGCAGCGTAAGACTCCTTGCGTGTCCGCCCGAACAGGCAGTCAATACCCGAGCGAGCTTTTCCGAAGTCACGCGCGCGGTGCGCCTGCCGACCCACCACTCTGGGGCTCTTGCGACACGCCCTCCGAGCGCCTCGCAAAGCGCCTGGTGTCCAAAACAGATCCCGGCAAGGATCGCGCCCTGCGCGTGCGCCAAGCGGATCCACTCGAGAAGATCCAGAATCCAGGACTCCTTCTCATACGCACTGCTGCGGCTGCCGCCGATGACATAAAGGGCGCCCGGTTCGGGACTTGCGGGAAGCTCGCCGCGCACAGCACTGCAGAGGGCGAATTCCAGCCCCGGCTCAATGCGGGAAAAGAGCGACACGTAGGGATGCCAGGGACTCGGAAACCATCCGGCAAAATCGTCGCACGTCACAATGTGAATCTTCACGGCAAACAAACTCCCATTTGGAGCAAGTAGCGGTCATTGTAGCCGCAGCGCTCCATTCGACAATTGTCTGCGAAGCGGTCAAAATACGGGGATCCCAACAAGGAGAGTTTCCCATGCGCCATTCAGTCAGTTTTCTTGCCGCCTCGGCCTGCATCAGCCTTGCGATCGGATGCGCCTCGGCCGCGCCCCTTGGCGGGCTGTGCCAGGTGAGCTCCGCCGCCGAAGCCGACGGCTGCCGCGTGGGCGACTCGGTGCTGTTTCTTGCCAAGGATACCCTCAGCCACAAGCAGCTCCTCACCTTTGCCGCCACGCGCTGCGATCCGCGCTTTCCCATCGTGCAGAACATCGCTGGCGTCGCCTGCACGTACACGGACTGGTACGCCGAGCGCACCTACCGCGGAGCCGACTTCCTTGCAAGAAAACGCGAGAACATGGCCAGGGCCTATCTTGAAATGGAAAAGTACGTGAGGAAGGATCTTTCCTGGAAGCGCACCGAAGATCCCGACCGCTCCGGGAGCCGCGCCTACTACAAGGTGCTCGCCGAAGGATCCGGCCCGGAGTTGATCCTCGGCAAGAAGTTCCGTGTTGCGACCTGGAAGTTTGATTCGGCCGGCCGGCTTCTCGTCGCCGAGCCCAGGATCACCGTCACGGATCTGCCCAAGGTGCTGTTCAAGGGCATGAGGGTCGGCAGCGAAATCGAATACCTGTCGATTGCCTCGGATCCTGCGGACTCGCGGCACATCAAGTTCCGCATCATCGAAAGCCTTCGCTGAGATTGACAAGTCCGTACTGAAAAACCTATCCAATT